>NZ_JBLZFX010000031.1:0-63050 GCF_050753345.1 Alkalinema pantanalense CENA528
CCAGTTCTTGCTCGGCCATCGTTTGTCCGCCAATGCCTAATCCTTGCACCACTTTTGCCATGAATTGACGTCGGGCACTGCCCTGTAACTGCTCGGATGTTTCCTTGAACAGCGATTTGAGTGCTGCCGTCAGTTGAATGCTGCCTGCTTCCATTGCTTGCTTTTGGGAACTCGCCCTCTATATTATAGGATGATTTATTCCGTGGAATGCTCTAAATGTCAAAGTGATAGCGAATCGCGCCTGTTTGTGGATCATTAGCAATCTCCGCACAACCCACCCGCACCGCTTCCAGCAACAGTTCCTTGACCTGTTCCGGCTCTAGCTCGGTATAAATCGCAGCTTGGGCGATCGACAGTTGGCCTTGGTGATGTTTTGCAGCTTGTAGAAGCTTCTGCATAGGCGTGACCATGGGCACAGCGGGTTGAACTGCCCGCTCTAGCTCATGGGCGACTAAATGCCGAATTTTTTGCTGTTGAAGCACAGCGTTGCGATCGGCCACTAATTTGGGAATCAAGACGAGATCAACCAATTGCCCAATACCAAATAGCCCGAAGGTGAACAAATAAATTAATCCACTAATCGGACGGTTGGTATAGAACCGCTGTACACCACAGATCCCTAAAAAACAAAGGAGCCAGAGTAAATAAGCGGTTCCTGAATTCACGGTTTCCATAGACTCACCTTCCCATCTCACCTAGTGGCTGATCTCGGGTCACGATCGTTCCGTTACCTCATCCGATCGGCCCATTACCAAATCGTCCCAGTACAGTCCTAACGCACTGCAATGATCTACATCAGTCCAACCCCTCAATTCGCAATTAATCTTTGAAGTTGTTGATTGCAATTGTTGCTTGAAGCTTTACAGATCTGCTTGCCAATCGGGACAGGAAGAATTCTGTTGCCAACCCATGGGATGGAAACCACAGACCAACAACGATCGCTGCGCCCGATCCAAGCCATAGGCCACACCGTGGTAGTGCATGCAACCTTGACAGACGATCGGCTGCACAAAAAACGTCGGCGACTCCGGGTCTGGATCCTGGGAAAATCCCTGCTGCGATCGTAAAATGTGCTGCTGGCGATAGTGTCGAGCCCAGGCTCGATAGCCAGAGCGACGATAAAGATAGTCAAACGAACGAGCGGCGTTCATAGCACCTCCAGGAAATTCAATCCCTTTTTGGGTGAGGTCGTTTGGGTGAGGTCGTTGTGGGTGAGGTTGTTGTGGGTGAGGTCGTTGACTCAATCCTAAAACTTCATCGACCAAATCCGCACCGTACTATCCGAACCCGCCGAGGCAAACCAGCGTTGATTGGGACTAATGGCGATGGCATTCACGGGACTAGTATGATCCATCAACGTCACCACAGGATCCCCCGTCGATAATCGCCACACTCGCACGCTTTTATCACTACTACCACTGATTAAAAATCGTCCATCGGGACTCATGGCAACTGCATTGACCGTATCCATATTGCCTTGCAGCGATCGAATTAACTCCCCAGTTTGCGTATTCCAAATTTTGATCGATCGATCCTTACTACCACTGGCCAAAAATCGCCCATTTTCGCTCATCGTGACCGAAATAACGGAATTCACATGTCCGGTGAGGGTTTGCACCAGCGTCCCTGCATTCAAATTCCAGACTTTAATTTGATTATCCAGTCCTCCACTAGCAATGAATTGACCATTGGCACTAATGCAAACAGATTTCACCATGGCCGCAACCCCTGGAAAACTCCGCAGCAGTTCCCCCGTACTCAGTCGCCAAATACAGACAGTGCGATCCTCAGAACCACTGGCAATAAATTGACCATTGGGACTCACCGCAATTGAGGTCACATCCCGGATATGCCCCTTTAAGACCCGCAGCAACCGACCGGACGAGGTATCCCATAATTTAATCGTCGTATCATCACTACAACTAACGATCGTTTTGCCATCGGGGGTAAAGGCTAAGCCATTGACGGGTTTGTGATGCCCTTCCAGCACCATCATTTGGTTGCCACTCACCAAATCCCAAACAATAATGCGATTGTCTAACCCAGCACTAACCAAGACCTGTCCATTGGGACTCGCGGCTAGGGCCAAAATCCAGGAGGAATGCCCCTTCAGCACATTAATGCACAATGAATCGCTATCTCCCCCCGTCGCCCGAGGGCCAGAAGCAGCCTGGGCATTCGAAAATCGCTCCGGCAGAGATTGAGGCGACTTGGGTACACCAGACGGTCGGCTCGGAGGAATTGAGGGACTGTTAGACGGGAGATTGGATAGGGGGGGGCCGCTACTAATCCGTTGGAAAGATGGGGGCGTTCCTGAGACACCTGTCGTTCCCGGTTGCGAAGGAGAACCAGTCAGGGGATGAACACGAAACCCCGTCGTTGGTAGATCACTAATACTATCCGAGAGAAGATCGCCGGAAGTTGGTTGCCCACTCGAGGCTTGTTGGGAAAGGGGCAACTGCGTCACATTTGACGAGGATTGGGAGGTCGATGACCTTTTCTCAGAATTAATCAAGGGTTGAGAAAGCGCGACCCGCAAGTCTTGCATCACTTCTGCAGCGGATTGGTATCGCTCTCCTACGAGATCCTTCAGCATGCGATCGAGGATGCGCCCAATCCCTTCGGTAAAGGTGACGCCCCGCTGTTCCAAACTCTCCCGCCATAGCCATCGCCCCCGCAGGGGATCGTAGAGTTCCTCTGGCTTGGTTTGGGTCATCAAATATAGGCAAGTTGCACCCAAGCTGTAGATATCGCTGGCGGGATAGGCACAACCGCTGCGGAGTTGTTCGATCGGTGCATACCCTTCCGTGCCAATTTTGGTGCCGGGTTGAATAGAAGTCCCGCTCTCTTGCAGTAATTTAGCCACCCCAAAGTCAATCAGGACGAGGCGATGATCTAATTTTCGACGAATAATATTTGCGGGGGTAATGTCCCGGTGAATCACATTGCGATCGTGGACAAATTTTAAAATCGGCAGTAGCCCCGCTAGGACTTCCCGAATTTTCTGCTCGCCAAAGCACCCTGTTTTAGCTAACTCCTGAGCTAGGGTCGGCCCTTCAATGAATTGCTGAACTAAGTATAGGCGACTATCCTGCTCAAAGTAGGCCAACAGGGCAGGAATATGAGGATGTTCCCCCAACTCATAGAGACGCATCGCCTCCTGCTCGAACAACTGAATAGCCTTTTCCAGCGCCTTAGTCCCCTTAAGTTGGGGTGAAAACTGTTTAATGACACATTTTGCCTTGAGCCGATCCTCATCCACTGCCAAAAAGGTCTTACCAAATCCCCCCTGTCCTAAGGTACGCAAGACACGATAGCGGGCTCGAAGCAGAGGCACCAACTTCTTACCACAGCTTTCGCAGTGCTCAACACCGTCGGGATTGAGCGGTTGCTTACAGTCAGGATTCAAACAGTAAATCATAGGGAAGGAGCACTCTGGAAATCAGGAGAAGGACGGATTCAAAAAATCCGATCGGCAACGGTCAACAACAAGTTAGGGAACTACCCGTTATTGGCAACGGTCGGCAACGGTCAGCAACAAATTTCAGCAACAGATTAGGCACCATCTCTAGTCATTCTACTTCCGATACCTCCGACGATATTGAATGCCGCTACAGAAAACTGTGGAGAAGTTGAGGGGATGATGGACGATCGACTGAAAATAGTGTCAACCCCAGCATAGTATTAACCCCAGCTTTGCAGCTCTAGGGTACTGGGTAGAGATCTAGATGATGTAGATCTAGATTACTGGAGCACCAGCCTCCGTGGCTCAAGCACCCACAAATAGCCTACACAGGGCTCAAGCACGTGAGTCCATCACTGAAAGCATCGCGTAATCGATATCGCCCCCCTGAGCATCCTGGGACGAAGATCGCGTGACAATGAGAGCTAAGAGGTCAGACAAACTCAGAAATATCAAGGCATACCGAGAGGTTGATTATGCCTGAAATGAGTCAGTTTGAAACAAAACAGCCGAAAATTCACCCCGTTGAGACAGCAGACACTATGATTCACATCACGATTAAGCTCTTTGCGGTGTATCAAGAAGCCTACGGTTGTGCCGAACTCCATTGGCAGCTCCCGCAAGGTCTGACCGTGGGAGATCTGTTCGATCGTGTCCTTACCGAACAACCGCAGTTGGAAGCTTGGCGCAGCTTCACTCAATTTGGGGTAAATTGCGCCTTTGTTTCCCCAGAAACCTTGCTTCAGGAAGGTGACGAAGTGGTTCTCATCCCCCCCGTTAGTGGGGGTTAAGCAGACAGTCAAATCAATCCCGACCAAAAAAGTCGGCTATATTTGACGTGCGTAAAAACCCCGTGATACTATCAGTGCTCAAATACAGTGAAAAACCGCAAAGCCCTTACCTAACGGGAGTTTTAAGCCATGACCACCACCGTTTCCCTAAACAATACGCAAACCTTTACTGCGGCCTTTGAATCACTCAAGTGTAAAGAGTGCGGGGCTGAATACGAAGCCAAAGCAATTCACGTGTGCGAACTGTGCTTTGGCCCGTTGGAAGTGAAGTATGACTACGAAAAGCTCAAGCAGACCGTTAGCCGCGAAACGATCGAGGCTGGCCCCAACTCCATCTGGCGGTACCGGGCCTTTCTACCCGTGGCCACCGAGAACTACATTGATGTGGGAACGGGGATGACTCCTCTGCTAGAGGCGAACCGTCTTGCCCGTCGTTTGGGGTTGAAAAAGCTTTACATCAAGAACGATGCCGTCAACATGCCGACCCTCAGCTTCAAGGATCGGGTGGTTTCGGTAGCACTCTCCCGGGCTCGTGAATTGGGTTTCACCACGGTTTCCTGCGCCAGCACCGGAAACTTGGCTAACTCCACCGCTGCGATCGCAGCCCATGCCGGATTAGACTGCTGCGTCTTCATTCCTTCTGATCTGGAAGCGGGAAAGGTGTTGGGAACGCTGATTTATAACCCCACCGTGATGGCGGTGCATGGTAACTACGACCAGGTCAACCGTCTCTGCTCAGAAGTGGCCAATACCCACGGTTGGGGCTTTGTGAATATTAACCTGCGGCCCTACTACTCCGAAGGTTCTAAGACCCTGGGCTACGAAGTCATTGAGCAACTGGGTTGGCAACTGCCTGACCACATCGTCGCACCGTTGGCCTCGGGATCGCTCTACACCAAGATTTACAAAGGTTTCCGTGAGTTCGTAGAAGTGGGCTTAGTGGAGGACAAGCATGTTCGTTTCAGCGGGGCTCAGGCTGAGGGTTGCTCCCCCATTGCCAGCGCCTTCCGCGAGAACCGCGACTTCATTTCTCCGGTGAAACCTAACACCATTGCCAAATCCATTGCGATCGGGAATCCTGCTGATGGCGTTTATGCCCTTGATATTGCCAAGAAAACCAATGGCAACATCGAGTCGGTCACTGACGCCGAAGTGGTAGATGGCATCAAGCTGCTGGCAGAAACGGAAGGCATTTTCACGGAAACAGCGGGCGGTACCACGATCGCCACCCTGAAGAAGCTGGTAGAAGCAGGCAAAATTGATCCCGAAGAAGTCACGGTTGTCTACATTACGGGTAATGGCCTCAAGACCCAAGAGGCCGTTCAAGGCTACATCGGCGAACCCCTGACGATCGAACCCAAGTTAGATAGCTTTGAGCGTGCCCTGGAGCGGTCTCGCACCTTGGATCGTTTAGAGTGGCAGCAAGTTCTGGTGTAAGTTAAGAGGTTGAGTTTGAGGTTCTGGGTTCCACTACGGTTGCCCAGAATCTAAGTTTGTCCATCTATCCTTCCTAGCAGTAATTTTTCGAGACATGGCAATCAAGGTTCTAATTCCCACCCCTTTGCAAAAGTTTGTTGGCGACCAAGCCGCGATCGAATGTAATGCTGACACGATCGCTCAACTGGTTGATGAACTGGAAAGCAAGCATCCCGGCATCAAGGCTCGGCTGTGCGATGACAGCGGTAAGCTACGTCGCTTCGTCAACTTCTACCTCAACAGCGAAGATATTCGCTTTATGGAGAATGAAGAAACGGCTTTGAACGATGGCGATGAAGTGAGCATTGTTCCTGCGATCGCAGGGGGTTGACTCCCTGGCCAACGCTCAAGGGATGGGGTTTCGGAGTTAGGAGATTAGTCGATGCCTTCGAGCATTTCTATCGAGGCTCAGCTCCCCACCTCAGTTCAGCCCTAGGGTAACAACAGAATTAAAAGCTGCACGAACGCGGCACAACCGATGCATATCCGTTCAGCAGTTTATAACAAGTGGTTTTCACTGTACTTTAGGACTTGGAAGGTCATGCTTCCAGTCCTTTTTTTTATGAGGGGAGCAGGGCTGCTTCTGCCGACGGTTTGCCCGCTCCCCATAACCCATCCATCTAAGACATTTCCCCGCTTGCTGCTCCTTGCAGCCTCCGATCTATAACGTATAGGTCAGGTCTTCAATCAACATCCCCGGTGCCCAAGTGCCCCCCATCGATCGGTGCCCATAGGTACCCACTTCGGGCATATACAACTGATGCGCAGTCAGTGCCAGCAAATTATCTCCCCAAAACGTATAAAAACTATCGTCAAAGCGCAGATTTTCGATCGGAGCTACGAGTTCCCCCCCTTCAACCCAGAAACAGGCATAGCGGGTCATCCCCGTCATCCGGCCCGTGGGTCGATCGCTCCAGTTGAGATAGTGCAGGTTGGAAATATACAACCCCGTATCTAAGGCCGATAAAATTTGATCTTCTGCGAGATCCCCAGGAGCAATATCCGGCGATCGTAGATTTTCGCCCTCTGCTGCGCCATTGGCCACCAGTTGATACTCCTTAGCCGTTTTTGCAGAAATCAGCGTATTGGTCAACACCCCGTTCTGAATAATGGGAAGCACCGCTGGCGCAATTTCTCCAAATTCGTTAAAGCGAGGAACCGAGCCATGGGAGAAATTCTCCCGTAGTGTAAATTTTGGAGATAATCGCTTCTCGCCGCTGCGCATCACCCCAAAGCAACTATTGCCTTGTTGGATATCGGCTTCACTCACTCCTCCCCAGGACATCATATAGACCATTTCGGCGATCGCCGCAGGGGCTAAGTAGGTGCGATACTGCCCCCGATCGATCCGGCGGGGCGATCGGGAAAGGCGCTGGAGCTGACGCCGAGAATTTTGAATGGTTTCCCAATAGGCCGCTTGATCCCAATCCCGTCCCGCAAAGGTTCCCTTGACAGCCATGCCCGCTGCCGTAAACATCGAATAATCCAGGGAAAACGTTTCCGTCGCGAACCAATGGAACTGTCCCTGGGAATCCGCATAGGCCCGAACCATCAGCCCTCCAGCATAGATGCCTGCAAAATCCACCTCCGCAACGGCGGGCAGAATTTCCGTCACTAATTTCTGAATGGGTAAGACCGTTCCAAAGTGGACTTCATAGCTATGCTGATTCCCCTGAGGCAAAACGAGGTAGGGATTTTCGGGTAATTGGGGTAATTCCCAACGTAAAAACTCGAGGGTCGCTGAAACAGTTGCTTGATCGGTCAGCCAATCCCCAGTTAATGGAAATTCTCGAGAACTACTGCGTTGATTCGCGATCCAGCCCAGGCGAAGAATCGCATCCTCAACCTGACCTGTTTGTCGAACTTTCGCTTGATTAAACCGTGTAAATTGACTCTTTTCCGCAATTAATGTAAGGGTAAAGTGCTCCTGGCCTTGTCGCTGGTGGTTTAAATACTCGACAATCCGCTGAAAAGCAGTTTCCAAATTGTACGCAAGATCAATAGACTGACGCGACACTAGCCGCTGGGGCATTACCAAATTCATGCGCCTCCTCCAAACACCTCAACATTTGCAAACGCCGCTGCCGGAGAACCATGGCCAACGGAAATAATTTGATTGGGTTCTCCTTTGCCACAACTGGGAGTTCCATACATTTGCCAAGACTGCCGATCGCCCACTTGCACCAAACTGTTCCAAAATTGAGGCGTGATGCCTCGATAGTTGGGATTGCGCAGCGTTCTTGTGAATTGCCCATTTTCAATCAGCTTGGCATATTCACAACTGAACTGAAATTTGTGGCGTTGGTCATCGATAGACCACGATCGATTCGCTTCCATGTAAATGCCACGCTCAATTCTGGCAATCATATCGGCAAAGGCGGTTTCTCCTGGTTCTAGGTTGAGATTGGCCATCCGATCGATTGGAGGACGGTTCCAAGTACTCGCGCGGGCACAGGCAACCCCCGGTACACCAAGACGATTTTGACTTTCCAGACTGCCTAATCCCCGTTGTAAAATGCCATCCCGAATCAGGAATTCCCGCTCCGCAGGCACCCCAGTATCATCAAAGGCATAGCTGGCATATTCTCCAGCGATCGTGGGATCAAACGTAATATTCATCAACGGTGATCCATAGACCAAGTGACCAAAGTCCTCAGGCTTCACAAAACTGCCGCCTGCATAATTGCGTTCATCACCCAGAATACGATCGAGCTCCAACGGATGCCCCACACTCTCATGGATTTGCAATAGCATTTGGTCTGGTGCCAACACTAGCGTTGTCGTTTCCGTTGGACATTCTTCTGCCGTTAGCAATTCAATCGATTGCTCGCCAATACTTTGAACTCGTTGCCATAAGTCATCCTCGACAAAAAATTCTAACCCGCCTTGATAACACCGCGCAAACCAGCCATGATCCGATCGGCGCTGTACACACAGTCCCTCCTGAGCCGTGGCGGCATAATCGGTTCCCACACGAAAGAAGCGTTGATAAACTTGGGAACCATTGCTACTGACGAACCAGGCTTCGGTTTCCGTGGTCATGGTAGCGGCACTGGTTTGCACAACTTGGTCGCTGACCCGTAGCCGTTGGCAAATTTGCATCAGAACAGCATAGAGTTCGCTAGGAGCCAGCGCATCAAAGTCTGTGATTAAGGGTGACACATACTGCCCGACCACTTTTGGGCGAGCAGCAACTGTGATGGGATAAAGATTCCAGTCACTCGCCGCGATCGCCTGATAGTAGGCATCCCAAAGGGCCGATCTCACCCGATCGGGATGCAGGGAATTGGTTGCCGCATAGCCCAGTTGGCCTTTCACCAAAACTTCCACCATGATGCCTTGGCTCAAGGTGCTGCCATTGCTTTCTGGTAGGCCATCCCGAACGGTACGGGTGGTGATCGTTTCTTTAACCGATCGTAGACCTATCCAGTCCACGGGTAAATCAACGGATTGGATCAGAGATTCAAGTTCAGCAATCATGCCTGTGGTAGACGCTCACTGAGGTAACGATTTTCAGCTAGACTCGGATGCCAGTTTCCCTATCAAAAATTAATTGACAGGAATTTAATTCTAATCGCAGAATTACACAGGCGAGGTGGGTAGAAACTCGGCTTGTAGGTTGATTCATAGAATTGCTTCTCCTGCAAAGGCAGTGACACATACTATGAATCAAATCATTAACTTGACCAGCAATCGCCCGTCAAATTAAGACTGAGAAGTCTCCATATTCTACGCCAAACCCTTTCCTAGGCAAGCCTCTGTCGGTAGAATCTGGTATTTCGATCAACCAGAAGTGCAAAATTTTTCTGGCTAATAATTTAGAAAAAGCAGTGTAGAGATTAGTTTAAATTTAATTATTCGTTTAAAAGCATTCTAATTAACTTTTAAACAATGATTCCCCGATTTAAAAGGACTCAATCTTGTGCTTTTCATAATTTCTCTTGCCCGGTTGGTCAACTGGGATGGAGTTATTAACTTGCTAAGAAAGTCACTCGCGAAGAAAAGACCAAAGGCAGAAAGGCGTTGAAAATATTCAACAAGCCACCCGCCATCCCTTCGCTCCCAAGAAAAATCCTTCTTTTAACCAAAACGTTCTTGACATTCCAGAGACTCCTGTATAAATCCGCCTCACTACAATTTCACGATGTCGCTTTTCAGCATCATTGCTATACCTGTTCCATGGCTCTTCACTCCCCAACCCATTGGCTCTTGTAGCTGCTCTTGATAAAGCATCTCCCTCTCCATTAAGGGGGACAATCGAGGAAATAATTGGGGACAAAAGAAACTCCATGCAGACTGAGATTATTTAGACTTAGACTATTCAAACTTACACCATCGAGACTCAGACGACTTAGACCTATACCGTTCGGTGCCAACGAGTTTCCCCCCCCGGCTGATCGATCAAACTAACGCCTTGAGCTTGTAGTTCATTACGGATCCGATCTGCTTCGGCGAAATCCTTTACTTTTTTCGCTGCCGATCGCTGGGCAATGAGGGCTACGATAGCATCTTCCGACAAACCCGACTTTGCCTCCTCTTCTTTTGCGATCGGTTGCACCCCCAGCCCCAAGACATCCGCTAGAGCCACTAAGGTATGCCATTGTACCTCCAGTTGGTCGGACGCAGTTGCTGTCTGCCCTTGGTGAATCAGCAGATTCACTTCCCGCTGCAATTTTTTGGCAAGGTCAAATAAAACAGCGAGCGCCCCTGCGGTGTTGATATCGTCATCCATGGAGCTTTGGAATGCAGCGATCGCCTGGGGATCCAATTTATCCTGGGGCCAAGCAGTCGCCACATTCTGCCAACCCAATTGGGTACCCGCTTCGTAACCAAACAGTAGACCTTCCTTGAGGGTTTTCCAGCCATTATTAGCTGCCGCGATCGCCTCATCGGTGAAGTCGATCGGCTTGCGGTACTGAGCACCCAGCACGAATAAGCGCATCACCATGGGATCCACGCCCCCTTTATCCAGTAAATCGCGAATCGTGGTGAAGTTCCCCAGGGATTTGGACATTTTTTCGCCGCCAACGTTAACCATACCGTTGTGCAGCCAGTAATTAGCTAGGGGTTTCCCTGTGGCAGCTTCGGACTGGGCAATTTCATTTTCGTGGTGCGGAAAAATCAGATCACCTCCGCCGACGTGAATATCGATCGAATCTCCTAGGCGATCGCGCACCATGGCTGAGCATTCGATGTGCCAGCCGGGACGGCCCTTGCCCCAAGGCGATTCCCAAAAGGGTTCCCCCGGTTTGGCTGCCTTCCACAGGGCAAAGTCAAAGGGATCCTTCTTTTTCACCGCTTCCTCATCCACACGGCCACTGGCTCCGGCTTCCAAGTCCTCGAGCTTGCGACCGGACAGCTTACCGTAGTCCGCCTTAGATCGCACGGCGTAATAGACATCTCCATCGGTAGCATAGGCGATCCCCTTGGTTTCTAACTCGTGGATCAGGCGCTGAATGCCGTCTATTGTATGGGTGGCACGGGGATATTCGTCGGCACGGCGAATGTTCAGCCGATCCATGTCCTCAAAATAGGCCGCAATGTATTTCTCCGATACAGCGTCCATAGTGGATCCTTCTTCCCTAGCACGCCGTAAAATTTTGTCGTCAATGTCCGTAAAATTTTGCACATACTGCACTTGGTAGCCACGCCATTCCAGGTAGCGCCGCACCGTATCCCAGGCAATGTACGATCGGGCATGTCCCAGGTGGCAGTAGTCGTAAACCGTGACCCCGCAGCAATACATCTTTACCGTCCCTGGTTCCAAGGGCTGGAAGGCTTCTTTCCGACGGGTTAGGGTGTTATACAGGGTCAGGGACATAATTGATACTCAGCGATAGCAAAAACAGCGATAGCAAACAATGAGGAGAGGCTACTTCAATAAATATAGACAACGTAGACAACTCAGAATAGACAACTCAGATCGAGTTGCTGAATCTACAAACCCTACTACATCCCCAGCTACATCAGAGATGCTGGCTAGAGCGCTCATCGGTTCGTGATAGTCAAATATAGACAGAGATTGCTACCTTCGGTGAATCGATCGATTTCAGTTCAACCCCGATTCAGTGCATCCCTCAACGTAACAAGTTAAGGCGATCGTCTGGATCTCGCGATTGAGCTCGGAAAAATGATCATCCCTAGGCTCCAGCCCAGGACTGGATCCAAGTCAGATCCCGTAGGCAATTCACTTGAACTTTCACAACCTGACAGTTGCTTAAGGTAAGCTAGACCATGGGTAGGTGCGGTGACTTTGATAGCCCGATCGCACCGATCGCGTACAACGATCGCCCCAAAGTATATTCCAGTGTAACTACTTTCTGTTGCTGCAAACTTGCCATGTCTTCAGTTGCTGTTCTCGACACAATGGATACGCCTAAAACCGGGATGCCCGTCACCATCATTACCGGATTTTTGGGCAGCGGAAAAACCACCCTGCTGAACCATATTCTGTCGAACCAGCAAGGGCTGAGAACCGCTGTGTTAGTCAACGAGTTTGGCGAAATTGGCATTGATAACGAGCTGATTATTCAAACCGACGAAGACAATACAATGGTGGAACTCAGCAATGGTTGCATCTGCTGCACCATTAATGAGGATTTGGTCAATGCGGTCTATAACGTTCTGGAGCGATCGGACAAGATCGACTACCTCGTAGTGGAAACGACGGGTTTGGCCGATCCGCTACCCGTAGCCCTAACCTTTTTGGGATCGGAATTGCGGGATTTAACCCGGTTGGACTCCATTATTACTGTGGTGGATTCCGAAAACTTCAGTTTGGATTTGTTCAACAGCCAAGCAGCATACAGCCAATTGGCCTATGGCGATATTATCTTGCTCAACAAAGCAGATTTGGTAGATGAAGCAGATCTGGATTTGTTGGAAGTGCGGATCCGTGAAATGAAAGAAGGGGCCCGCATTCTCCGCACAACCAAGGGCAATGTGCCACTATCTTTACTCCTAAGCGTTGGGCTGTTTGCATCCGATCAGTATTTTGAGACTGAGTCCAACCAGTCGGAACACCACAGCCACGACCACAGCCACGACCATAGCCATGATCATCACGATCATTCCAATTGCGATCATGAGCATGGCCACTGTGAGCATGAACATCATGAACATGACCACGACCACGACCACAACCACGACCACGACCATTCCAACTGTGATCACGAGCATGGTCATTGCGAGCATGAGCACCACGGCCACCAGCACCACGGCCACCAGCACCACTCTGATCACCTAGAAATGGATGGCTTTACATCTTTGTCCTTCCAAAGCGATCGACCCTTTGCCATCAAGAAGTTTCAGCACTTCCTCGATAACCAATTACCCGAGAATGTGTTCCGTGCTAAAGGCATTCTGTGGTTTAGCGAAAGTCCAAAACGCCACATTTTCCACCTGAGTGGCAAGCGGTTCTCCCTAGATGATGATCAATGGAAAACCGACGATCGTAAAAACCAACTAGTTCTGATTGGTCAACAGCTTGATCACGAAACGCTACGGCAACAATTGAATGATTGTTTAACGACCGTGAGTCAGAGTCGTGGGAAAGGATTCGGGCGTTAATTCTTGTTGTTAACGCTAAAGTTTGCTCAGGGTTTCACTTGGTATTTGACTCAGTGCTTCAATCAGTGTTTCACCCAGTACTTTATTCAATATGACTATTCCTCGACGCCAAATCTTAGTCTGTCAATATCACAACTGCATGGCACGGGGTGCAGCAGAACTTTTGGATCAATGGCAAGCCCGATCGATTCCAGAAAATGTGCAAGTGGAGGCGAGTGGCTGCCTAGGCCAGTGTAATTTGGGGCCTTCAATGCAAGTTCTGCCGGATCAAATTTGGTATTGCGAGGTCAAGCCTCAGCATATTGAACAAATTGTCGAGCAACACCTGAAAAATAATCAGCCAGTTCGATCCCTGCTCAATCCCCGCTTTCACTTTGACTGGTCTCGCCTCCAAGAGTTATAAATCCTGCATTATCAATCCTGTTTGGGAAAACGGGACGACCTAGGGATGTAATAACTAGGGATGTAATAACTAGGGGCATAATAATATCGTCATCATCTATGAAAGTGATTGTGCAACGAGTATCTGCTTCCCAAGTCACGATCGCTGGAGAAGTGGTCGGCCAGATTGGGCGCGGACTCAATTTATTGGTGGGGATTACCGATAGCGATACCGAAGTCGAGTTGGATTGGATAGCGCAAAAATGTTTAGAACTGCGCATTTTTCCAGAGGGTGATGCAGGACGATTCGATCGCTCAGTACAGGATATTGCGGGAGAAATTCTCGTGGTTAGCCAATTTACCCTCTACGGCGATTGTCGCAAAGGCCGCCGCCCCTCCTTCGATCGAGCCGCTAGTCCAGGGTTGGCTGAAGGGCTCTACGATCGCTTTGTCGAAAAGTTGCGAGCCAGTGGCCTAAAGGTCGCAACCGGGAAATTTGGGGCCCAAATGCAGGTGACGATCGAGAATGATGGCCCAGTGACGTTAATCTTAGAACGTCATCATCCCAGTCTAGGAGTCTCCAACTGACTCACTTCAAGGCAAGCGGAGCGATCTTTGCATCACGACCTTTAATCCCCCCATGGCTTAGTAGCCGTCATGGCAAGCCATATCAACCTGGCGATCGTAGCTAACCCGATGCACGACACTCTGCCAAGACCCATCGGGGTAGAGATCCACAGACCGAAATCCTGGAGAGCAATCGTCCAGCGCAAAGGTCGCGCTCCCCTGCGCAAATTGGATACAAGTGGAAGGACAAGCTAAATAGGTCACTCCGTTACGCTCAATCTGAAACTCTTGATGAATATGTCCAAACAGAACGAGTTTGACCTGGGGATGACGATCGATGACCGCAAATAAATCATCGGGATTCTGTAGCGCACTATTATCTAGCCAGTCTGTCTCTAAGGAAAAGGGTGGATGGTGAAGAGAAAGGATCGTTGGGGTCTCGATAAATTGGCTGAGTTGGCGATCGAGCCAATCCAAGGTTTCCTGGGATAAATAGCCGGGAACGTCTCCTGGAATTTGAGAATTTAATAAAATGAATTGCCAATTGCCCCGCTGAAACTGCTTTTCTCCCAGAAAAGGAGCCTGGGTGAGGATTGGCAACATGTTTTCTAGACAATCATGATTGCCAGGGAGCCAGTAGATGGGCAAATCCAGCACCTTGAGGCTGGCATAAACATGTTCGTAGGAAACCAAGGAACCATCCTGGGAAACATCGCCCGTTAGCAAAATAAAGTCTGGCATTACGGGCAATTGCATGACCTGCCTAACGACATTGTCTAAGGACTCTGCCGTTGGAATACCAATTAAATTTTGATGACGCTCACGAAACAAGTGCGTATCCGTTAATTGGACGATTTTGAGGGGGGAAACAGGAACCATCAGTCATTTAAATCTATGGAACAGAGAAAAATATTGGCCACCAAGACATGAACCTATGAAAACTGACTTAAATTAGCCTTAAATTAGCTCAAAAGTTAACTCAGTGAGGAATCTGGCGCAGAAAATTGACCAAACCCAACCCCCACAATCACGAGCGCTCAGGATGGACAACCGCTAACGTCTGAACGTTGCAGTGAAAACCACCCTACATCAACCAAGTGACCTAAACCCAAAAACCCTCGAATAAGTGATTAATGAGTCAGATTTTTAGGGATTGGCAGCGTTTTTAACTGCTGTAGGACATTGAGTGAATCAGTCAGGAACAAGAAACTGAGTGAAGGTAGGCCGTGACGAACCTGATGAAGGTAATTGGCTCAACTCGTAGATTTTGGCTCAATTAGATTTTGGCTCAATAATGATAGGAGCCCCCGATCGGATCATCGGGTAATTGAATCAGATAGAGCACCTGAGATGATAATTGATTTTTTGTCATCAGTATAACGAGATGCCAGAAAAAATATAGAGATCAAACTCAAGCTCGTAATTGATCCATATCACAAATCCAAGTCAATGGGTCTCTTGTAAGTCAACAGGTATGCTTTAAGTACAGGTATGCTTTAAGTAAATAAGGGAACAGCGCATAAATAAAATCTCAATTGGGTAGGGGTAGGAGAGTAAAAGGGTAGGAGAGTAGGGGAATGAAGAGGGGATATTATTTCTTTGCAAATCCCTAAGCACTCCAATGTGATTTAGCAAAACGCACTGTGACTCAATCGCAGGAACCGATCGTAGGGAGTAGAGCCTAAGACATAGATCGCAGGGAGTAGAGCTTAGGAGATAGATCGCAGGGAATAGAAAGGGGAGAATCAGTCTGATCAGATTTTTCTCACCAAGGATTTCCAATCAGAGTGAATGCCGCCCAGTAATAGGGATGTCTAAAGTTAGAATCACTAGTTGCAAAGGAACTAGGAATGCTAATGCTGCTACCTGATGATAATCCCATAATTTTTCCATCTTCGAAGGTAATCATACCCTTCGCCATCGCAATTTGGGCCTGACGCAGCGCATCAGACTTCACAGGAAAGGTTTGCATGGAGTGGTAAAACTGACTAATCAGCGACATAGTAGCGGTGTCATTGACGTACCATAGGCTTGCAATGGCAGTCTTAACTCCCGTTTGAATGGAAAGTCCTGCTAGACCCAATTCAGCATCACGGTTCCCCAGGGCAGTTCGACAAGCACTGAGGACTAATAATTCAACGGGAGGATTGTTCCAATCCAGTTGACGAATTTGGTCTAGTTTCAATCGATCGTTCCAGAGTTGAATATAAGCATCCTTTGGCGAATCCGCAGTAAAGTTGGCATGGGTTGCCACATGGACAATTTGAAAATCCTGTTTCTGCCGTGCGGTTTTGAGTTGATTAAACGTAGCCTCCTGGTTGAGGTAGGTGGTTTGCTTTTTCCAGAGTTGGGAAATGGTTGCTAGCTCGGTTTTCACCATGGGCAATGGGAGTTGACCCTGGGTCACTTCCGAAATCCCGATCGCGAGTACCCGGCTCTGGCGCAAATCTAAGTAATTGGTTTGGGTTAATCCTAAACTGGGCATCAATCCCACACTGTATTGCTCAATTAAGAATTTCTCTCCATCATGGAGAGCGGCATAGGGCAAGGCTCGTAATCCCGCTTCTGGCAGAAAGACAACATTTGTGATTTCTTGATTATCTAGATCGGCCTTGAGGGGATTAATCATCCACTCATATAACTTCTTGGCACTGGCTAAATAGCTGGTACTGTGGGTTTTTAAAGGATTGGTAATTTCCCGTCGAAAGCTTTTCACGAGTTCTAATAAGCGATCTCGACTGACGGGAACCCGTTTCCGAAACCGCCCCCGTGCAGTGATTAACGTAAGTTCTAATTCATTTAATTGAGTGCGAACGTAAACCAGTGCAGGTCGAATTTTCAACTGCTTTTCAATTCGACGAGCTAACTCTGTACCATCCACAAACTTCGGCAGCTCGCCTCCAAACACAGAAATATATTCCTGACTGAGCTGGTTATCAATTCGTGTAGCTTCTTCTACAGAAACATTGGACAGTGAAGAATTTAAGTCCAGTGAAATTTTCGTGGTATTTAGGTTGGGACTAGCGGGTTCCTCCGTGGGGAGCAGCGGAGAGGAGAACAGGAGCGCAACCCGAGGAGCTGTTGCTAGGGCTTCTGCCGTGGGAAGCGTATCTAGAGCAACAACTTCAAACTGAGCAGGATCTCCACCCTGGGGAGGTGCAACATAAGTGAGTCGATCGGTGAGTCGGATCGGAGTTGTGTTGGTGATTAATCGTCCGCTCGCATCCAAGAGTTTTCCGATCGTCTGACGACTAGAATCCACTGGACGAATATAGAGGTTCACTTGATCGCGATCGGGGTCTACTGGAATCGTCAGTCCTAAATCTGCCAAGGTAAAAACTGAACGACTTCCCGGATCGACCGTTTTGGCAACGAGATTGGCTCCATCTAAATCGGGGAAATAGGGACTCTGGTTTTCCGCAGTTAGGGTAAAGTTGTTAAGCGGTTGATATTGAACAGTTTGGTTTTGCAGCGAAAACGTGCCTGTTTCCACCGCTTGACCTGCAACAACAATTTTGCGATTGCTGCCATTCAAACTGGCATCTCCAATAATGAAAGGTTGATTTCTAGGCCCCCCCCCTTGAGTAATTGTTAACGATTCACCCACTTTCAGACTGCTCGGTTCATAAATGGATTCCCCCTGACCATTTTTCCCGATTTCGTCGTAGCGGGCTCCCACAATGCGGACGCTGTCTCCTTGAATCTCTACATTGCCGCCCCTACTGCCGCCGTAGGCTTGGATGCTCTCTACCGTCACATCCCCTGAAGGATTGATTAAACGAATATTGCCTGCTCGACCTTGCCCCTGTCCATTGGATTCAAGATGGCGAGTTACCAGATCAGTATTGGCTTGTAATGTGATGTTGCCTGCCTGGGGAAATTGGTTAGTGATTCCAGCGGGGGTTGTCCAAATGATCCCTGTTTGAATACGATTCGCAGTCATTTGAACGGAGCCACCAAAGGTGATGACTGGCCCCACTTGAATTTGTCCTGTTGTTTGGTCTAAGCCACTGGTCAAAGTAACATCTTGCCCTTGGGTAATGACACCCGAAAGACTTAATTTTCGGGTTCCAGTGACCATAACTTTTCCAGTAGGCAACACTCTATCCGTAGCAGACGTTAAAATGAGGTTGCCGTTAATACGATCGGCATCAACAATAACGTTCTGACCAGGAGTAATAATATTCTGGAAATTGACTTGAGATGCTTTGACAGAATTAAATGAATTGCTTAACAAATCACTAGACGAATCGCTAGACGAATTAGCCAGCCCATCACTCGGCAAACCTTGCAAAGTGACCGATCCCTGGCGATTTTGAGCCAGGGTTGTATTAATGGCTTGTACTTGAATTTTAGGCGCTTGAATCAGCAGAGATCGCCCTTCACTCATCAACCCCACATCCGATCGAAACTCTGCACCTGCCCGAAAGGTAATCTGTCCACCGGATCCTAAGGAAACATTATTTTCAGCACTATTAGGGCTGGCTTGAAACCAAATACTACGATCGGCGGTGAGGGTTATATTTCCGGTAATTTGGGAGAGGGCATCGGGGCTAATCGTCCAAATGTCACCCGGAGAATCGGAATCGGGTAAGGTCTTACTTCCGGTTGGACTAATCAAAATATCGGTGGGATCTAACAAAACCTGTCCCAAAGCTCCTTGCGGTGCGCCAGCATCCAGGCTGCCTTCCATGCGCAATCGCTGCTTACCCGAAACTTCTACAAAGCCGCCATCGCCTTGCTGTTGGCCACCCCGTGCTTGGATGGTTCCGGAAAATTGCGTATCCCGATCGGCCCACACAATCACTTGGCCCCCATTGCCCTGTTGAAGCGCGTTAGCCGTGATCACACTTTGCCAATCGACCTGGGTTTCAGTTGCATTAATTCTCCGGCCCTGTCCTTGTTTTTCCCCACCTACCAGGATGGAGCCTGCGCCTAAATCACCATCGGCTTGAATCTTAGCCTGGGCCACTTGAACCCGATCGCCCAAAATTTCCACCCGGCCCCCCTGTTGATCAGAAGTCGTGTCCAAGGTGCCCGAGGCTAATACCGTTCCAGGAGTTGGCGCAATGGTCACACTGGAGCCTTTCAAGTGAATTTTGCCGTCAGGGGTCGTTTCCAATTGCGTGGCGTGATGAATATTTTGGGTTTTGGTGAGGAGTTGCCCGATCGTTTCCGGCGTCCACTGGGCGATCGGCTGCTGGGTAGACAGTTCCAACCCCATGACGCTACCCGTTTGGCTCAAACGCACCTGCTGACCACCGGGAACTGCCGTCAGGGTAATTTGCCCTCCAGGAGCCTGTAACGTGCCTGTATTGACGATCGTGCCCGCCGAAAGATGAATCCCTTGCCCCGGTTGTACCGCGAGATTACCCCCATTGACGATCGCGCCGGGTTTCGACAGGGCAAAGCTGAGAGATGTGGGGGCACCCGTTAACTGGTCTGGAGACTCGTTGGATTGCATATCCCAGCGTCCCTGGTCAAACCCAATCCCCGTGGCCGTTGTTGCCGAAAACATAGCGGGTAAGTTGAGACGGGCATTGGAGCCGAAGAGAATTCCCGCCGGATTCATTAAGTACAAATTGGCTGAACCACCACTCAGTTTCAGTAAGCCATCAATGATGGAGGCCTCTCCGCCTCGGACTCTCGCAAAGACATTGCGGGTCGCCGCATCAACTTGAAAATTTGCGGTTTGGCTGGCATTAAGGTTAAAGCGATCGAAGCTGTGAAATAAGTTACTGCCATTGCGCGATCGGGAACCCCCTTGAATGTCGATTTGGTTACCAGTGGTCTTAACCTGGGTACCCAAACCATCGGGAATTACTTGGGCAACTGCGGGTATACCAGCCCATCCAAGCAAGAAGCTCCCCACGACAACAGTCATCAAACCAGTCCGGTATCCCATAGCACCCTCTTAGGCAAAGCGTGATCGGGTAGATCAACCCATTCCCTAACATGCCCCAAACCACAACTTGCCTAAAACCGAAAATCCCCTTGAAGTTGAAATTCCCAATCTTCCCGTTGTCGTCCGATTCTCAATTGCCAAGTACTTCCCTTGCGGCTACGTCGCTGAAGAATAACACCCACCTGGGAGCCGTCTAGACGACGGTTTAAGCCCGTGCGCGTTTGATAATTCTGGTAGTACATCCCCACAGCCCAGCGGGGACTGATCGTCTGCATCGCTTCTAGGGTCAAATAGCCACGATCGCTCAGTTCCAAGGATGCATTCGCATTGAATCCAGAGGCGAAGTTAAATTGACTGGTCAAAAAATTAGTCAACGTCACTGATTTTTCCCCTTTTTCCGCCCGAGAATTCGCCGCTAGAAATACCCCCGCACTGAGGGTGTAATTCACCGCAGGAGTTTGGTGCAAATAGACATAGCTGAAGTTCGCATAGGCTGGATTGTTACGAGTTTGGGCACTATTCCAAGACAGTTGTAGCGTGGCAATGTTATTCGTAACTGCAACAATCTTTTTATCCGCATTAAGCTTGACTTGGGGATTAGCCCAGTTCACAACAGCATTGGCATACATTCCAAATCCTGGTTCTGGGGTTCCAATATCGTTTCGCACAACATTGGGTGCAACATTTTTACTAAAATTCAGCCACGCCCCAGCGGCTACCGCATAGTAAAATTTTCCATGGGATTTTTGCCAAACGGCTTCCATTGCAGGCAGTTGAAGATAGCCTTCAAAACTTTGTAATTCAGTGGTGACATAACCAATTTGGGAGAGTTCAATCCGATCGAAGGTCATATCGAAGAGTCGAATACCAATGGGAACAGCAACCAAATTTAAGTCATCCGATAATTCAAATTGAACCGTCTGTTTATCATTCGCGACAATCGTTTTGACCGCAGTGGTACGATTCTTATCGATCGAAGTCAATTTCGTAGGCACTGGTAGACCGATCGTCGCCAAAGGGCCAAAGGTCTGATCCGATAATCGTAATTTAGAAATATAAATTTCGCTCGATCGTACAGATTGATCAGCTTGGATCAACTGCACAAAGCGACGGTGGGTGCCGGTGCGGACTTGAAATAAATGAGATTGCGTTGGAGTAATGGGACTGGGGTAGGTAAAGGAGCCAGAGACAATATGTAAGCCAGAACTTAACTGAGCAATATTGAGAGATTGGTTAATCCGGACGTTAATCTGCTTGCGCTGTTCTGATGTGGTGTTGGTTCTGAGGGGGGCAAACGGTTCTTCGCGCTTCCGGCGCAAATCCGCTTCCCAGAGACTTTTTTCTAACCGATAGGGATGCACAAATGTAAACACCCCGCCTAGTAGATAACCTAAACTGGTATTAATACTCTGGGCTTGGTGAAACTCATTGGCATCTTTGGAAAACGCCACCGCCACCCCAGGATTGATAAACAGATTATAGTAAGTCGCTCGTCCCGGTTGTTTCTCGTATTGCAGAAGAGTTCGATTATGGGGCCGAGTCAGCCGAGCAAGATACCAGTCTTCCGCATTTTTAGTCACCGCTGTATCTAGAATCCTAGGCTTCCGGAGTCCCAGGGAAACCCAGTAGAGCGAATTAAGATAATACAACTGCCGTTGCTTGTCACTAATAAATGGATTAGATAAAACATTCAGCAAGTCATAATTATCAAATTGATCTCGCTGCAAAGTTTTGATCCCCGGCAGCGATGTGGTTTCTGGATTAAATGCAAATCCTTCTCCGGTAAAAGGATTACCAAAACTGATACCAGCTCTTTCTAATAATGCTGCATCGATCTGGGCTCCTTCAAACAATCCATCGCCTTCTAGCAGTACCTGTAAGTTAGTACTGGGAAAGGCTTGCAGAATTCTAGGGGTATTAACTGGTAGCAGTGAATCAAATAGTGAACCGCCGCCTTCAGGATTATAGGTGGAGGCTTCTCCTGGGCGGGGCGGGCGAACGATAATAGGTGCGTTGCGATTAGCAGTTTGACCCACAGTTTGGCCAGACAAAAAACCATTAGCATCAAGATCGATCGAGGAGACATTGGCACCGTCTAAATTATTCACTTCTCCCGAGATCGATAGAATACTGTTATTTTCTGCACCTTCTTGATCAATTAAATCAATCAAAGGCTGAGGCAACATCCAAACCGCCTGCATTCCCCATAATGCCTGGGTAACTTTGAATTTCTGTTCAATCACAGTATCCGTAGCCCGTCCCAAGTAGTCAAAATCGCCTACCCATCCCTGGGTTTCCATGACAATGCGATTTCCTGGCAGAATCCAATACAACTGCTGATCCGGTGCAAAGGATGTCATAGAAAAATCCTTAACGGTGAGTTGCTGACCGACCAAGGACGTACTAAAGCTCACTGCGTTACTTTTTTTGCGTTGCTCCCACCAATTCAATCGAGGCTGCGATCGCCCATAGGGATTAACTAAAGCCGGATAGCGTTGGGAGCTATTGGACAAAGCATTAAACACCTGGTTTTTCTGGGCTTCCTCTGGGGAAACGATCGCCTCTGCGCCGGGTGCTGTTTTGGGCACCAGTTGCACGCGCCCATCCTGGACGGTCGATTCTAAGGTAGGAACCGTTTCAACCGAATTAATGGGTTGACTGGCGATCGTTGGAGCAGAGGGGGAAACTTCCGACGGGCGAGACTGCGTAGCCCCTAATGCACGGGTTGCCTCAGTAATGGATGCGTTATTAGTAGATGCGTTATTAATAGATGCGTTATTAATAGATGCGTTATTAATAGATGCGTTATTAGTAGATGCGTTATTAATAGATGCGTTATTAATAGATGCGTTATTAATAGATGCGTTATTAATAGATGCGTTATTAGTAGATACGCTTTTAGAAGAAACGATCTGATCCGCAGATTGGGCCGGACTCACAGGTGGAGAAGTCGGATTAGTCAGCCCTGTATCCGATGCCAACCAGGAATTGGAAACGTTGAGTGGCACGGGATCAACCGAGATTACCTGCCCTACAAACGGATCAGGATTGAGAAAGTCCGTTGAAAGTTCGATCGAATGGCTATTCTCCAGCGATTCTGATTCGAGTTCCAGCAAGCTAGCCGAAGATTTTCCTTGCTGATCAAGAACTGTATTTAAAGATGCGGGCTGATTATACGTGATTGGATAGGGATTGGAATTAGCATTGACCGATTTGTTCACTGCTCCTTGCGAAGGCTTTACTGGCAAAGACTCTACAGAAGAAGGTTGGGGTACGGAAACTTCCCCCGCAAGCACTTGCTGTGCACAAGCCCAACTGACGATTGACGCGCTAATTGATGCACTAATTGATAACCAATAACGCATGGGGGGAATACCTGCGTCCAAGACAGCAAACTGAAAAAGGGGCATCGTCTAGAGTGCCCCTTTCTGTTGCAGTTCTCATGATTTGGCGTAATTAGAAATCTCTCTACCCGAGAATCCTGCTTACATGAGGTGAATTTGCGCTCGGTGAGTTTTCGATCGCCCTATTCCAACCCATCGGTACCAGCCGCTGCTTTCAAAATCGCGGTGTAGGAATCTAGACCTTCCTTCGTGGAGACATCTAACGTCCCTAGAGTGGTCAGCACATTTTCTTTCAAGGTATCACCAGCGGTGGAACCCGTGACAACAGTGCCCATTGTACTGTCTAGCGTCATACCAGAGGGTGTACCGTCTGCTCCGCCAGGAATCGCAGTAACCGTTACTGCACCATTAAAGCCATAGCCTGTGGGGGCCACTTTTTCAGCAGAGAAGGAAGTAGTATATCCTGCGGGAGTCGTGTAGCTAACAGAACCACTGACGGACGCATTATCAGCCAATGCCGAACCTGCAGCTAAAGCAATTGCACCCATCATTCCAACAGAAGCCTGTGCGATGACCCAAGAGGATTGAACAAACCGTTGCATAAACTATGTCCTAGAGATGAATACCTGACAAATTTCTCTGCTCTTTCCCAGATGAATGGAAGAGATGATGCGCTTATAGTGACCGAAAATTTTTAGGTTTAACGACCGCAACTTTACGGAAATCATTGATGATGACGATTAGCAATACTGATTTTCGGCGATGAGTGACCCGAGGTAAGGGATTTGCAAAGAAATAATATCCCCTCTTCATTCCCCTACCCTCCTACCCTTTTACGCTCCTACCCCTACCCAATTGGGATTTTATTTATGCGCTGTTCCCTAATTCGAGATTTCTCGATCGCAATGATCTTTCCTCAGTCAATTTCGGGCAGTCTGTAGTCTAGGACTCCAGCAATTAATAGGTTTTCTTTTAGACATTAAGCGAGTCCTGTCAGCAACCAGTCATCTGGGCAACAACCATGGATGGGCCGTCATTAATTTCTCGTATGCAACCCGTGATTGGAGGATTGGGGTTCTTGTGCACGATCGGGGTATCGACGACTTCCTGCTTAGCCCAAACCGCTGGCCCCCCAACGGAGTTACATCCCTCTGCGTCAAGCCCAGAAGTTGCCTCCAAAGAATCACCCATTATTCAAGTACGGCAGTTTGCAGTCAAAGGCAGTACAGTGTTCCGGCCTTGGGAATTGGCAAATGTCACACAACCCTATGAAGATCAAGCCCTGAAGCTAGAGGACTTGCAGAAAGCAGCGGATGCTGTTACCCGATATTACCTTGATCATGGGTATCTCACTTCGCGGGCGATTTTAGCAGATCAAACGATCGAAAATGGCACAGTCACCATTCAGGTTATTGAAGGTCGTTTAGAGAAAATTGAAATTGAAGGCACCCAAAAAATTCATCCCAATTACATTCGCAAACGCATTGAACGGGCGGGAATGCTTCCCTTAAACCAAGAAGCCCTAGAAAATCACCTTCGACTGCTGCGTGCCGATCCGTTATTGGAAAATATTGAGGCTTCCCTTAAGGAAGGCAGCAGCGTTGGCAATAGTATTCTCAGCATTCGTATCAAAGAGGCCCCTTCTACCTTTGGACAGTTCGCGATCAATAATCACAATGCCCCCAGCGTTGGTCGCACAAGTTTAGGGATTGTAGCAGGCAGTCGCAATCTTTTAGGAATGGGAGATAGAGTGGTCGTGAGCTTAGATCGATCGACCACAGGCGGCTCAACCCTCGCCAATTTAATTTATCAATATCCACTCAACAGCAAGCAGGGAACGGTTTTCTTTCGACTGTCCCCCAACCAATTCCAACTTACTGATCCGGCACTCAAAGCCTTAGACATTACTGGAAGTTCCCACTTGACGGAAATTACCATTCGACAGCCCATTGTACGAATTCCTTCGGAGGAAGTGGCTCTCTCCCTGGGTGTTGTCCATCGTCGCGGCAAGACTTTAGTTGCAGATATTCTGTCTAGCGAAAGTCAGACTAAAATGTTGCGTTTTGGGCAGGAGGTGACTAAGCGAGATAGTCATGGGTTTTGGCAGCTGAATTCCCAGTTCAATTTAGGCAGTACTCAGACAGAATCGACCGCTGGAGCTACTAGTTTCTTAACTTGGACAGGTCAATTTCAACGTCAACTCCTTTTAGGCAAAAATCATGCCCTACTGGCTGAACTTAACTGGCAATTGGCTTCTACGGAATTACATCCCTCCCAACGGTTTAGTTCAGGAGGCGCAACTTCTTTAAGGGGGTACCCCTATAACTTTTTCAATACCGATAATGGAGTTACCTTTTCGCTCTCCAATCAATGGGTCTTTCAACGAAATGCCAAAGGTCGATCGGTTCTCACGGCCTCACCTTTCCTGGATTTAGGCGTTGCTTGGAACCATTCAGGAATCATTGCTAACGATGCCAAGGGGTTAATGAGCAGTGCTGGAATTGGCTTACTTTGGCAGCCATCAAACAAGGTATCCCTTCAATTAGATGTTGCATTTCCTCTTAGATCGATCGGTTCGGTAAAATCGTTCTCTCCAGCGTTTTATTTTAATTCTGCCTATGAATTCTAATAACAGTGAATGATCATTATTGACCGTTGTTGACTATTATTGACACTTGGTTACTGTCAAGAGTTCATATTAGAGCTTTAGCGGTTCAACCCTAGTTCAACAAGTTGTGCACTTTTTTGAGAGATACAGAAAGAAAATCCATTAGACGATCGCTGTATGAAACATATCCAGGATGATAGGCAGCAAAACTTTCAGATTTAATTTCTATGGAACCAAGTTTCTAATGAATCGATTCTACAGCTCTCAGTGTAAGATTTCTCCGGGCATTGCTGAATAACACTATGATTTCGTCAGATTGGGGACAGATCCGCAAGGCTTTCACCAACTGTTTCATAGCCCGGTTCAGCAATGCCATTTCTCCGTGCACAAGTGTGACTACTGTTACTCCTTAATCTAAATTGCTATCTGGATTGCTATCATGCGACGTTCTCTCAATCAACTGTTAGACAAACCCCTCTTAAAAGCAAGTTTGCTGAGTCTGAGTATTATTGGTGGCATTCTATTGATGGAGCAAAAGGGTGTCTTGGAACCCTTGGAACTCCGAGCCTACGACCTCATGGTGCGACTGCGCCCTGGACAAGAACCGGACTCTCGCTTGCTGGTTGTAGGCGTAACCGAAACTGATCTACGCCGCCTGAACATAGCAACCCCCAGCGATCGTACCCTCGCTGAGGCATTATCCATTCTGCAAGCTTCCAAACCTCGGGCGATCGGATTGGACTTCTATCGAGATTTACCTCAAGGAGATGGGCAGAAAGCACTGATTCAACAACTCCAAGCCAAAAATGTAGTAGCTATTCATCGCATTTCCAACATTGCGGATGAACAGATTCCACCACCACCCGGCATGCCCCCGGAGCAAATTGGCTTTAATGACATTTCCATCGATCGCGATGGTGTTGTTCGGCGAACCCTAATTTTCGCCCAGGAAGAAACCTCCTTTGCAATGCAATTAGCGTTTACCTATTTAGAAAAAGATGGCGTGATGGCGGAGGAAAGTCCTGAAGAAGCAGGGATTTTAAAACTGGGGCAGAGCACATTTTGGCCGATTGGAAGTAGCTCCGGAGCCTACCGAACAGCCGATACTCGTGGGCACCAAATTCTTCTGAATTACCGTAACTTACAAGTTGGTCGTCGAGTCACCTTATCCCAACTGCTCGATCGACAGGTTCCTGCCGATTGGATTCGTAACAAAATCATTCTGATTGGTAATGTGGCTACTAGTAGTAAAGATTTTTTCTACACACCCTATAGCCCCGGCCAAAAAAATGAGCACCAAATGAGCGGGGTGGAAGTCCACGGCCAAGTCATCAGCCAAATTTTGGATGCTGCCAGTGGTAAACGGCCTTTAATCTGGTCTCTTTCCAATCATACTGAACGGGTTTGGATTGCCATCTGGGGAATCATGAGTGCAATTATTGCTTGGCGAATGCGCAGAATTTTCCCCTGGGCGATCGTCCAAGCATCTATTCTCGCAGCCTCTTCCAGTCTGGGCTTCGTCGCCTTGATGCAAGGACTATGGATTCCTGTAGTAGCCCCGATTGTAAGCGCGATCGCCGGGGGAGGATGCGTAATTGCCTATCGAGCACAAATGTTACAACGCCAAAATCGCATGGCCATGACGTTGCTGGGGCAAAACACTTCACCTAAAGTGGCACAAACCCTGTGGGAAAATCGCCATGACTTAATTCAATCCGGTCATTTAACAGGGCAGCAGGTCATAGCAACAATGTTATTTTCGGATCTGCGGGGCTTTAGCGGCATTTCTGAAAATCTCACACCGCCCGATCTGATGCGATGGTTGAATGAATATCTCAGCACCATGACCGCTGCAATTCATCACCATCAAGGGGTGGTGAATAAGTTTATGGGAGATGGAATTTTTGCTGTATTTGGAGTACCGATCGCCCGCACAACAACGGAAGAAATTGCAGCCGATGCAGAAGATGCCGTCAACTGCGCGGTCGAAATGGCACAACGATTAGAGCAATTAAATCAAGAATGGGGAGAACGAGGATTTGGCCCAATCCAGATGCGAGTGGGAATTTGTACAGGAACAGTAGTAGTTGGCACCTTGGGAAATCGGGATCACTTGGAATATGGTGTGATTGGAGATGCAGTGAA
Organism: Alkalinema pantanalense CENA528; assembly: GCF_050753345.1. Classification (NCBI taxonomy): domain Bacteria; kingdom Bacillati; phylum Cyanobacteriota; class Cyanophyceae; order Leptolyngbyales; family Leptolyngbyaceae; genus Alkalinema; species Alkalinema pantanalense. Next base: position 28,250 of record NZ_JBLZFX010000031.1, read on the forward strand.
TACCGCTTCTCGCTTGGAAAGTTGTGAAAAGCATCGACAACCTGATCCCTGCCGTATTCTGATTAGTGAATCAACCCAACAATATTTGGGCGAAAAGTTCGCTTTGGAAGCTTGGGGAATGATTGGATTAGCTGGAAAACAACAACAGGTTAATGTATACCGAGTGATTAATCATCAACTTACCGAAGTGAATACTGAGGCAATCTCAGTTCCGTAGCTCTACTTGGGCAACTCAACACTTCCATCTATTTTTCCGGACATTCTCGGATTGATAAATGAGGTCTATCCCAAACAATCAAGATATCGATCATTGTCTTGGTGAGTTAGTTCTTATGGGTTTTCTGCGTTCAGGTTTGCTCTGCCTTGTAGCTGCAACAGTGGTAACAGTGAGTTTAGCGGACATTGCCTCTGCCCAGCGATTTACACCTAAAAATCGGGGGTTACCGGGGCGTCGGGAAGGGGGCGGAACCCGTGGAGCTTGTCCCACGTTGCAGACAGATCAGCGGACTCTGCAAGATTCCGTCGTGGCGATCGTGCCCCAAGATAATGTTATTACAACTGCATCTGACCACCCCACCCTAATGTGGCATGTGCCCAAAACCAGTGCAACTTCAGCATCTTTCATTTTGCTGAATGAGAAGGGTGAAGAATTATATGCCCAAGATTTTGCATTGAGCGGAAAAGCTGGAATGATTCGCTTAAGCGTGCCTGAGACAGCTCAGCCGTTGCAAGTTGGGAAAACCTATCAATGGAAGTTTGCGCTGGTCTGTGATGCAGACGATCGATCGGGCGATATAGTCACAGAAGGATGGATAGAGCGGGTGAACCTACCAGAGGATGTACAGCGCAAGTTACAAGCCCTGCCAGTAAAAGACCATTCCAGCGTCTATGCAGAATCTGGGATTTGGCAGGAAGCATTGAACAGTCTTGCGGATCTGCGGTTACAAAATCCAGACCCTGCTGTACAACGTGACTGGAAGAGCTTACTTCAATCCGTTGATTTGGGAGATCTCGCACAGGATCCTGATATGAAATAAGAGTCTTGCGCTTTGGCATAATCTTATGCACCGGGGGTCACTAGGACTCATTATCCCAGGTACCCAGATCGGCAGGCAGGTTGATTGGGGCCCCCTCTCCTAAGGATTCTTCAGCGATCGTCAGTCGAATCGTACGGGAAAATCCTTGTCCATTGGGATCACCCAAAGTCACTTCCACCACGTCACCGGCCAGGGTATCCAACCGACTCAACAAACTGCGCAGATGGGGCGTACTGGCTCCCGTATCTACATACAGCCGTTCGGACAGCTGATTAATCCGTCGCCAAGTGGTATACAGCTTGGCGATCGTGCTTTCCAATGACGCCGCTTGATTGACTAATTCCGCCGTCGAATTGAGGACTCCCACCCGCAGTGCCTCTTCCAAGGCCAGTTCTAAGTCAACATTCGACTCGCTCAGCGCCTGCACTTGGTTAGCCGACTCTAAATACCGCGCTAAATAACGGGCTTCAGCGGTCACCTGTTTGAGCGTCTCCACGTCAGGGCTATCGGCCACAGCATCACGGATGGTCACTTGGTGCACTTCCGGCAAACGTTCCATCTGCTTAACCAACGGAGCCAAATATTTCGGTGGAATCGTTTGATCCGCCGCCTTGGCCCGCACCTCATCCGGCAGCAGGTCAGAGGTCATGGCCGTCCACTCATCCGAGAGTTGTCGCACTTCCCGCCGCGTAATTTTGTTGCCCTGTTTAGCAGAATCCGCAATCATCTGTTGTACTTCCGGAGCCGATTGGGCGGTAGCAACAAAGGCGCGTTTAGTGAATTGATTGACATCCTCTGCCTCCAAATAGCCCTGCTCTAACAAGTGGTCAGCGCTATTGGCAAGATCGATTAAGTTATAAGCATGACTACGACTAATTTCTCGATCTTTCAACCAGTTGAGAAAGCCCGCACTGCGCCCTTCTCCCAAGTGCTTCTCCCGATCGCGGATCGTGCGTAGAATTCGTCCTCGCCAGATATCAGTCTGCAAATCAAAACGATCGCAGACCTGCCAAGCAATTTCAATTTTCTGCTGAAACTCAACCTCGGAAATTGCATCATCCTCTGGATCTGGAAGCTGGAAGTTAAATCCATCCTTCACAACTTCCATGAGTTCCATTGAGAGATCGAACAACTGTGACATCGGGATGATCGGGTAAGAAGCCAACGCAATATTATTGCATGCCCTCGGGCCTATCGGATTGGTCTGCGTCGGTCACCCAACCCTTCCTCCAAACCGTGCGCTAAATCACCATCACCCTGCTCGGAATCGGTCGCTCAATAGGTATAGGAACGCATCCGATCGCGCAACATAGATTCCGCAGGAAGGCAAAGCAAATTATCGTCCTGGGTAATAATCATGCCCTTCTGACGCAATTTACCCATGAGCCGCGTCACGGTGACCCGAGTAGACCCGATCGCGCTCCCAATTTGTGCATGGGTCAGGGGAAAGGGCAAACAATAGCCTTCGTCGGTAGGCTCTCCATATTCTTCAATGAGCAGGGTCAGAAACCCAAAGAGCCGATCGATCGTACGACGTTGACCGAGGGTACTCAACCACAACAATTTTCGTTGATGTTGATACCGAAATGCATCCAACACTTCTCGTCGAAAGTGAGGCCAGTTATCCAAATCATTCCAGTACATCCAGATCACTGCCGTTTGTTCGACGTGGGCAAAACTTTGGAGGGTAAAGGGAGACTGCGCAACCACTTCAAAGGGCTGCCCTGCGCCTACAAAGCCCAAAAACGCTTCCTCTGGTGCCATACGAGCCAAGCGTGAACTTGTACTCGTACCAGTAGCATTCATTTGAGCCGTCCCAACCAAGCGCACCGCACCTCGTTGAACTAGATAGAGCAGTCCCGGTCGGGTAATGATTCTTTCATCTTTGCTAAAAGTACGACAGCGGTAGTGCTCCTGAGCCCAGTCAATGATGCGTTGCCAAGTCAAAAAGGGGCGAGATGAATCTGGGGCTTGTGATACTGAGTACATAGTGATAGGAGTTGTGAGAAAACAACTATTGTTTCTAAATATGAAGTTAGCGTTTGCTGTGTCACTAGAGATAAAGACTGTAATACCAGCCTTAAAAATTCCAAACAACCACTAAATATCCAACGGCTGTAACTAGTATTGATTCAAGTCAATTCAATTGGGAGAAGTAAGAATAGTAACTCGCTCGATGTCCAATCCTAGCAAGCTAGATTAAGGCTGCATGAAGAAAAAATACAATGTATTAATAAGGGATTATTAATAACATGTATCAATAACAACTAACTTAACTGATTTGCTCTAACAACTCCACCCTGATGCTGTGAATCACCAAGAATCACCAAGAATCACCAACTTTTAGCTAGCGTAGTCTACTTGAGATGTTCCTCTATAGTTTGCGTACATTGTTACGGGTTCGACTTTATACAGCCATCTACCCATGGATTGATCTTTGTGATGCTGAATTTGTACAGCGTTCACCGACTACTGTATTAGCAGTTTTGGCACAAAAAGTGCATCCCATGAACTTGCCAATTAAGCGGATTGAGCGAACTGGTTGCCTAGGTTATCGCTCTACGATCGCAATGCAAATCTCGGCTAAAACCCAACAGTCTGCCACCAGCATTGCCCAAACGATCGTAGAGCACTTCAACTGTCCCACGGACTTATGGCGTGCATCATTAGATACTTCGGAGGACACTTCAGACAAGTTGTGCTTACAGGATGAGCCAAACTTGGCACCCCTCTGGATGAACATTCCGGCGCAATGGGATGAAAGGGGAGGAATTGTGCTGGAAATCAATGACCGTGTCCTAGCCCATTGGTTAGCCCTGCTGCTACAGAATCCCACTTCGACTTTCAGAGCGATCGGTGAGGCCAGTGATGCTTCACTTCGGCTGCCGGATTCGCTGCCGGAATTTTGTTTGCCTCAAGAGATTCCCTGGCTTGTTCATTGGGTTCATGCCCGGTGTCATCAACTGCTACGTGCAGGCATTTCCCAAGGGTTGCCCCAGTTCCTTCCTAATGCAACCCAACCAGGGGACAGGTTAGATTGCCAAAGAAAGATGATTCCTGATCTAGGGATAGCGCAGGAAGAGAGGGTAACATTTCTGAATCATCTAACTGCCCTGGCAGAAGGTTCCTTGCAATTTCCAAAAATAGCCGATTTACTTTTACAGCCTTTGGTGGATAGCTGGGATAACTGGGAAGTTGATTTGCCCTTAAAAAAGCGGCTCAAAGGAATAGATAACCTCTGCCAAGCCTTCCACCGCTTCGATCGGGTTTACCAAGTGGCAAATCATCAAACCGCAAGTCCCGATCGCGCGTTCGAACGCCAATTTTTACATCTTTTGGTTTATTGGATCCAGGCGACCCTCCATCTTTACGTGGGTGAGCCACTGGTGGAATTTCTCTAGGGTGATAACTGATACAGATACAGGAAATAAGAGATTCTTATTTTTCAAACTAGTGACAATCCTGTGAACCTCAGTTATATTATGGAGGTGTGAGGAGCGAACCAGAAAGGGCACCGAGACGAAACACGGCCAGTCGTCGGTGCCCTTACTGATTTTTAAGGGGTTGATTGTGACCTCTGTCAATAGTCTGAGTAAATGGTCTACGCTGTATCCCCTGGGCCTAATACGGCAAGCGTATAATCTTACTCAAGCAAGAATTTTTGAATCGCGATCGCTGCACCATCTGCTTCAACCGTCGGTGCAACCCAATTTGCCGAAGACTTAACAATGTCAGGCGCGTCACCCATTGCAATTCCAAGTCCTGCATACTGGAGCATTTCTAGGTCATTACAGTTATCCCCGATCGCCATCACTTGTTCAGGTTGCAGATGCAAATCTTCTGCAAGACGTTGGACAGCGTGACCTTTAGTGGCGTGGGGATGGGTCGCTTCTACAAACGTGGCGACAGAGGTTGTGATATGTAAATCCTTAGGATTTGTGCTGGCTTGAAGATCAACTAAGACCGTTTGCATCAATTCAGTCTCTGCGCTGAGTGCTAGAACTTTGGTAGGAGAGCGATCGAGAACGGATCGCAAATCTCCAACGGCGATCGGTGCAATGCCTGAGCGCTGAACATAGGCTTCGGTGTCGGGGGTAATTTCTCGGACGTAGAGATCATCATCAATATAAAAATGTACAGAGAGACGATGGCGCAGATCCCCTTGTTCTAGATAGGCTAATAAGTCCAGAGCCTGGGACGGAGTGACTGGAGTGTGCCAAGACCGTTGATTGGTAGCTGGATCTTGGATCCAAGCTCCTTGATAGGCAATTAGGGGCAGTTGCAAATTTAAGGCTTGGTGAAATCGCAGGGCGGCTCGGTACATTCGACCTGTGGCGATCGCGACAGCAACCCCTTGGTCTTGGACTGCTGCGACTGCATCTACAATCGGTTGACTGAGTTGGTTCGATTTGCCAGCAATGGTGCCATCAATATCGAGAACTAACAGTCGAATCTTCTGGGTATCTCGGGCATCGGTCTGCGATCGAGGATTTTCAGAACGGAGAATGGACACAAAAAAATTCCTCCACAGGTTGCATACCTCTTTCGATGAGATTATGCCCTATAGAGGACTACTTCAAGTGTAATCTTGCTAGCTGAGCGGTTTAGAGAAGGTTGGGTTTTCCTGTTCCCACTCGATCACTTGGGATAAGCCAACTTGATTGAATAGGGAAAATAGTGAATTCAAGGGTTGTTGATCGTGAGGGGTTGTGTGAAGAGATTGGATATATTCAGTTAATGCGTCGTACCAGAGACCCGCTTCCGCTAAGAAGTTAGCCCGCTCCATCGGCGATCGAATGGCCATAAGTTGCTTCGATTGAGCAGGAGCCAGTTCAACTCGCTCAATCCAGCCCCGTGTAACAATGTTGCTGACTGAGTGATCGGAAGGATTCACCATAAACACCGTCCAGCGATAGAGATGTCCTGGCTTCAGTTCCGCTACATGATCTGGTATGTGAACTTGATTAAGACCAGCGTTCAATTTGGGGAGTTGAGCCACCCAAATGGGTTTGCTGACACCGGGCTCCACTAAGGCAATTTGAATCGGTTGATCGCTGGCGTGGGATGCATACCAATTCAAGACAGGACGGGCACTTGCGGTTAAGCCAATATGATCGGTGGGAACTAAGGCCGTTAGTGAAAGGGTACAATCCTCTCTACCAGTAGCAAAAATTTGGCAACCTCGTGATCCCCCCCCTTGAGTCCGTTTTGGCATGCCCCGTCGTTTAGGTGGAATGTAACGAGGGGCCTTTGCCAGCGCTACTCCAGAGCCGCTCCATTGCTGAAAAAATTGGCCTACAGGCGAAGTCGATTCCGCGATCGAACCACTGAGTTGAAGCGATAAAATGGCCAGCGTTCCTAACAAAGCCGTAGCTAATCGACAGCCATGCTTGTAGGCAGTGGGCTGATTGAGGATGGGAATATGAGTGGTTTGCGCCATCGGTCTTGTCCTGCTGCAAAAGATCCCAAAACCAGAGTATTGAAATCTTTTTCAGGTAGGCGACCGCGCATCCCGTAGAGTTTCTATGAAATTACAGCAAAGCTACAACAATTCGCCATGAAGCCAGGACAATGGCTGACAAGCACTGTAAGACAGCCGTTACACTTTCGGGCTGGCTAGCGGCGTTGCAGAATCACCATTTCCGATCCTACGATCGGACTCCGAGCTAAGACAGCCCCTTCTGAATCGATGAGTTCTAGTTCCGTCAAGTTTTTTTGTTGAGCTTGCTGAAGCATTGTGTTGGCTAGTCGATCCTGATTGTCTGTGCTTAGGGATCGCCAAGTATCACCCATGACGAGTTGAAGCCCCTCCGTTGTCGCTTGAGGTTTAACAGCCATCACCACTTTAGCCAGATCAGGATTCTGTTTTTGGAGAGGTTCTTGCAGAAACACCAACAATTTTTGCTCTGGGGATAGGGGAACAGAGGAGAGGGTTCCCGCTAAGGGAGTTGGTGAGGGCGCTGGAGCGATCGCGCTAGAGGGGCTAGGGTATGCCAAGCTAGACCGACGATCGGGGGCCGTTAGGCTTTGGGGCACCGGTTGGGACTGGCCACGGGAGCTCTCGATCGATCTAACCCCGCTAGTTGCAGAAGACTTTGGTGCAGACCGGCTGATGGCGGGGGCAGGCGCAGAGGGAGTCGGTGCAGGGGTGGCTTTGCCGGAGGGAATGGCGGAGAGCAACCACAGTAGCAATAACAAGGTTCCCAATACCACCCCTGAGAGTGCTCGATCGGACAAGGGCTTTAACGGCTCAGGCAGGCGAGGACGCAATTGGTCGATCGCGAATCTCCAAACGGGATAGAGCTTTTCCCAAACAGATTGGGTGGTGCGAACAACTGGTGTGAAATCGATCGGATCCACTTTATTAGGATCCGCTTCCACCTGAGCCTCTAATTCTGTAGTCAACTTTTGGAGTTGTTTCGTTACGCCACGTAAGCCTTGGATTGCCGTTGGTCGCACCTTAACCCAAGTGGTTTGGGCAATTTGTTGAGAGGTTTGCAAAACTTGCGCAACGCGATCGGAATTACCCCCAACAACGGTAGCGTTATTCGAGGGCTTGGGGGCAACGCTCGGGGGCGTGTCGAAGTCCTCCATGGCAGGGGAACCAGTAGAGGATGCAGCAGCGGGCGCTGGACTCGGTGAACTGGATAGTGGAGTCAAGTCTTGCGGGGCAGAATCTTCCGGGGGTTGAGCAGGGGGAGTGGGCGGGGTGGGCTGATCAGACATGAATCTCTCCTCATTTTGGCAGCACAACCTCAACAGAAAGCGCTACAGTCTTAAACGTGCTACCCTCCAGCATCAAATCTACCCCAAATTCCATCGCATTGCGCACTCCTATGAGCTTTAAACGTCGTCGATTTTTGATCCTTGGTGGTCTGAGTGGCTTAGGTCTAGCGATTCTTGGGAAACAGGCCCTACGTCCGGGGCAAACCACCACAGCTACGACGCCAGAAGTCGCGCCCCTCCAAGTTGCCACACCAACGGGGCAACCCTTGCTGCGATTTGCTGCGATCGCCGATACAGGATCCGGAGATCGCAACCAATTTGCGGTGGGTCAGGCAATGGCGAAGTACCGCGATCGGAATCCCTACGACTTAGTAGTTTTAGCGGGAGATAACATTTACAACAGCGGCGAAATGAGTCGCATTCAAGTGGCCTTTGAAGAACCGTATCAGCAACTGTTACAAGCAGGCGTTAAGTTTCGAGCTGGCCTAGGAAACCATGATATCCGCACCGAGAATGGGGATCCCCAGGTTCGTTACGCTGGTTTCAATATGCAAGGTCGCTTTTATTCCTATGTTGCTGAAGCTGCACAGTTTTTTGTCCTCGATACCAATGGCAATGCAGATTGGAAGGGGCAAATGGCTTGGTTAGAACAAGAGTTAAGCAAAAGTCAAGCCCAATGGAAAGTGGTTTATGGGCACCATCCCATTTATTCGTCGGGACACTATGGTACTGATTCAGAATTTGTGAAGTTGTTTACGCCTCTATTTAAAAAATATCGAGTACAGCTTTACATCAATGGGCATGAACACGATTACGAACGATCTCAACCCATTGATGGAACGACTTACTTAGTGACTGGGATTGGAGGCGCAAGCCTGCGGCCTGTTGGGAAATCGAAATGGACTGCGGCCTCAACGTCGCGTTTTGGATTTTCCGCGATCGAACTTCATCGCGATCACCTTGTGATTCAAGGCATTGGTACCGACAATACAGTGTTTGATAGGGGAAAGATACCGGTTTGATCAGAGAATTGAGTCAGTATTGAACAGATCGTATCCTCGCCTGATATGTTCTGCATATCTCTAGACGCATCACTGATAGCAATCCGATCTGTTTAGGAACAGAATTCGGCTCAAAGCTTTTCAGCCCCTGGATACCTTTCTCACGATTCCCATCGAGTTGTTTGCTGTAGTATCTTCCGCTGATCATTCAGGATTGACTGCTAGCGAGAAAGGAGAGAGCAATTTAGGCAACGATTAGGCATACATACAGCGGATGCGTCACGAAAAGGATCAGATACAACGCCTGCATCCTGTTCTGCTATGGGCTGCTGTGAGGAATTGAGTTTCAGATTGAGTCCTAGAAATTGAATGCTAGCTGGAGATTGAGTGCTAGAAAGTTGAGCTAGACATTATACGAAGGGACTCGTAATTACTGAGCAAGTTCAGCAAAACCTTACAAAGCCTCTCTAAAGACCGTAATTTTGCTTACAGGTCTAAATTTTTGGTGAAGAACCAGCCGAATATTACGGATGTGTAGCTTAATCTTCTTAGAACCATCGCCAAGTTACCTGGGGGAAACCCAAAATCTCCGTGTAACTCCAAGGAAGATGCTTAGGAACAGTGAACGCGCAATCTATCTTTCAGTAGATTCTCTAGATGGTTAGGTTGTTTCTTAAAGTCAGCAAGGACATAAAAAACCTTGATTCCCTAAATCCAAATCTGGAATGGGAGTAACTGACTTCATTGTCGGATTGAGAAATACGGTTGGAAATACATCATGAATTCATATGAGACTTTCGCTGGAACTACGACCTTGGGGGAATCTCCCTTCAATGTTGTGTCCGTTAATGCGCGTTCTACAGCGACCAATCCTGTCCTGTCCTTCTCTCGCCCCTCCACTAGCTTAAGTGGCAGCAGTGCCATCACCCTAGATAGTCAAGCAACCATTACGCAACAGGGCGATGCCACAGGTAGCTCGACGATCGATGGAATTCAGTTTGTTCTACGCAATGTTTCAGCGGGTGCCCTCGCTGCTGCGGGTACTGCTAACACTGCCAATTCTGATGGCATTACCTGGAACTACAACGCCACAACCGGGCGTCTGAGCCTGACTGGAACAGCGTCGATCGCAGCTTACCAGTCCCTCCTGCGAACAGTTGCCTACACGCCAACAGGTGGAAACCAAACAACAACTCAGGCGATCGATATCAACCTAGGTCGGCCCGTTTATCGCTTTGAAAATGGCCACTACTATGAATTTGTCAGCTTTAGTGACCTGGGGATTAATCCAGATAGCACTTCAACCAATGGCACCGATCCGACTGTTCCGAGTTGGAATACAGCGAAAACCCTTGCAGCAGGACGCACCTTATTAGGCCTGCAAGGCTACCTAGCCACCATTACCTCCGCTGCCGAAGACAGCTTTGTGCAACAGCGTCTTCAAGGACAGGGCTGGATTGGTGCATCTGATGCAGCAGTCGAAGGTGCTTGGCGCTGGGTCACTGGCCCTGAAGGATTGGAGAACAGCGGAGCAGGACGGCAGTTTTGGCAAGGGAATGGATCTGGTAGTGTGACGGGTCCTGATAACTATGCCAATTGGAATAGTGGTGAACCGAATAACTTTATTCTCAGTGTCACCGATGAAGATTATGGCCATTACCTCGCAACCGGGAAGTGGAATGACTACGAGAACACGCCTCGCAGCCGTAGTTCCGATCAAAAGGTTGATGGATTTGTGGTGGAGTATGGCGGTTTTGCGAATGATGCGGATCTTTCTAGAACTCGTGTAACGTTTACCCTAGGGGTCCCTTCTGTTCCCACGTCCGATTTTCTATTCCGAGACACCAGCAGTGGTTTAACTGTAGTCATTAATCTCAATGAGAATCAAGTGATTGGCGGAGGGGCGACTCGCTTTGCAGGCACTACAGGTAGCGCAGGTGTAATCGCGCCGGATACTAACTGGAAAATCTTGGGAACCTTCGATTTGAATGGTGATACCCGCCGAGACATTGTTTGGCATCACACCCTTTCGGCTGAAACCTATGTTTGGTTTATGGGCGGAGCTAGTGGAGAAGAAATCCAAGCAGGAGCCCCTGTGGTTGTAGGCAACGCCACGACAGCCTTCCAGCCGATCGGCTGGAAGCCGCTATTGTTTGCAGATTTGTTGGGGAATAGTAGACCTGAGATTATGTGGGTCAATGAGGCACAAGGGGCCGTGACCATTTGGGATCTGAACGTGGCTCAAACAAATTTCCCGACGACGATCACCTTTAATAGCACAGATGTAACGCGCCAGGGTTCCTCGACACCTTTTGCGTTACCTAAAGGTTGGCAGCCTTACTATGGCAATTTTGATGGTAATGCTGCAACCAAGGAACTGTTCTGGCACAATCCGCTGACGGGCGATGTGAGTTACTGGACGTTAAATGGAGCTGCCTTTACCTCAACGACGATCGATGGCGGCGTTGGTTTCCAGCAAAATATTCTGACGTACAAGCCTGTGCAGATTGGTGATGTCGATCGCGATGGCAAGGATGACATTATCTTCCAGTCTGGTCAATTTGTAGCAGCTTGGAAGATGAACGGATCGACGATCGCTGCTCGGCCCACTCTGCTGAAAAATAATGACTTAGGGTCGCCTTTAAACCCGATTAAAGGGCTAGTTGACATTGATTTAGACGGCACTCTAGATGTGGTTATTGAGGCACCGGCGAGCGCTTCGTTAGGTATTCAAGGCAAATACTATGGTGTGATTCTGCTAGATTCCCAAACCTTTAGTCAGCGGATTACGGATGGTTTCCGGTTCATTAGTTTGGGGACATCGATCTACGACACTGGCAGTTCGACGATCAACCTAGAGGCTACGGTAGACTTTGACCTGCTGAACAACGGTATTCCTAAGGCGGGATATTTCGTCGGTTAGTAGATTCTTTCCAGTTGCTTGTTAATGAAAAACCCTCCCTTGGGTCTAGCTTGGACGCTAAATTCAGTGGGAGGTTTTTTCGGCATTGCTGAACTGGGCTATGAAACAGTTAGTGACAGCTTTGCGGCTTTGTCGCCAATCTGACGAAATCATAGTGTTATTCAGCAATGCTGTTTTTTCAATTAGAGGTTCAAGCTAACGAAGTACAACGATCGGCCTGAAGCTAAAGACTTACAGAACGGCATCTAGATTTTTAGAACGGAATGTCATCGAAATCGGTTTCGTTATTAGCAGACGGTGGCGTAGCTGCCTTGGGGGCTTTTGAGCGAGTGGAAGTGGGTTTGGGTGCGGCGGCTTCGGGGGACGCATCTGGGCTGGGGGCTGCCACCCCGAGGTCAGCAGTTGCGCCGAGGCTGTAGATTTTAGAAATGGTTAACTCGGCTTGTTTTTCCTTGAAGCCTTCCGGGCGTTCCACCGTGTTCATAGATAGCCGACCTTCAATCACCACCCGATCTCCGACGTGATATTGCTGATGAACTTCCTGCGCAAGATTGCCCCAACCAAGGACTTTGAGGTTGGAAGGGGGATCTTCAGGCCGCAGACCAGGAAACTGCACCCGCATTTCCGCGATCGCCATTTGATTGTCTGGGGTGTAGCGCAGTTGCGGCTCTTGGGTAATTTCGGCCATTAGGATGCAACTGTTCATGGGAGAGGCTCCGTGTACTGAGGCTATGTAGATTGTGGGCCGTCGATGACTGGCATTACTTGGCTATTGTAGACATTTTTGATCGATCTCGAACCATCGATCGCAAACATGGGAATTGCGAGGAATGCGGCTCTATGCTTCGGCGGCCCGATCGTCCCCATAAGCAGTCTGAAGACCTGCAAAAAAGGAGTAAGAAACTAAACTCGTTTCCTACTCCCAATTCTCGATCGTCGTGATTCATCAACTGGCTATCAGACAGTGGCTTTCACCCGATCGCCGTCTTTTTCCAAAAAGGCTTGCAACTCAGCGATCTGTTCATCTTCGATCTTGGTTTGCATGGGGCAGAATTTGGGGCCACACATAGAGCAAAATTCTGCTTGCTTGTAGATGTCCTCCGGCAAGGTTTCGTCGTGGTATTCCTTCGCCCGCTCCGGATCCAGAGACAACTCAAACTGCTTGTTCCAGTCGAAGTTGTAGCGGGCGCGGGACAGTTCATCATCGCGATCGCGGGCTCCCGGACGGTGGCGGGCAATATCCGCAGCGTGGGCGGCAATCTTGTAGGCGATCAGGCCATTGCGCACGTCTTCCGCGTTGGGCAAGCCGAGGTGCTCCTTGGGTGTGACATAACACAGCATTGCTGTCCCATACCAACCCGCCATGGCCGCCCCGATCGCGCTAGTAATGTGGTCATAGCCCGGTGCGATATCCGTCACCAGCGGCCCCAACACATAGAACGGCGCTTCTGAGCACTCTTCCATCTGCTTGCGGACGTTGAATTCGATCTGATCTATGGGAACGTGGCCGGGGCCTTCCACCATCACTTGCACATCCTGTTCCCAAGCCCGACGGGTGAGTTGGCCGAGGGTTTTCAGTTCAGACAACTGGGCCGCATCGGAGGCATCGTGGGTACAACCGGGACGCAGGGAATCCCCCAAGCTGAAGGAGACATCGTACTTCTTGAAGATTTCGATGATGTCGTTGTAGCGGGTGTAGAGGGGATTTTGCCGCTTGTGGTGCAGCATCCACTTGGCGATAATGCCGCCGCCACGTGAGACGATACCAGTGATGCGACTGCGGGTTAGGGGCAGGTATTCGATCAACAGCCCTGCGTGGATCGTCATGTAGTCCACACCCTGTTGGGCGTGTTTTTCGATGATGTGCAGGAAATCGTCTTCGGTGAAGTTGTCGAAGTTGCCGTGGACGCTTTCCAAGGCTTGGTAGATGGGGACGGTGCCGATCGGCACGGGCGAGGCGTTAATAATAGCGGTGCGGATTTCGTCCAAGTTGCCGCCGCCGGTGGAGAGATCCATGACCGTATCCGCACCGTATTTCACGGCTTGGTGCAGCTTGGCGAGTTCTTCGTTGATATCCGAGGAGTTGGGAGAAGCCCCGATGTTGGCGTTGACTTTGCACTTGGAGGCGATGCCGATCGCCATGGGTTCCAGGTTGGGGTGGTTGATGTTGGCAGGAATGATCATCCGGCCCCGAGCCACTTCATCCCGAACCAAGTCTGCCGGCAGGTTTTCCCGCTTAGCGACATAATCCATTTCTTCGGTAATCAAGCCTTGGCGAGCGTAGTGCATCTGAGACACATTGCTGTGACCCTTGCGCTTGGCGATCCAGTCTGAACGCAACATATTCGTTTCCTCAAGATAAACAGCTTCCCTGCGCTGGTATTACCCAGAAGACGATTTCACGGGTTTGGCTAACGCGAATCCGTCTGTTTCAGGTTCTAAGGGTGTTTCTCAGCCCATGTCTTTAGGCACCCCTAGCTGATTGCAGATCGTACCACCTCTAGCTAGAGATGGGGCAGGAAGGGCTGGAGAACGGCTGCTGGTGCGGCGATCGACGATGTTGCGAACAATCAATTACTGTGCAATCAAAGGTTAAAATCTTTGATAATTATTGATTAAAGTAGATGATTTAGGACGATCGACGGCGTGAGTTCCGGGTTTGCATGGGTTGTCGGAATGGAGAGACATCAGCCTGTAGTTCCAGAGAATTTAGTTCCAGAGAATTTGATTCCAGGAAATTTATTCTAAAAAATTTGCGGATAGTGGGTCGTTTATGTTTTCTTCTCGGCAAAGCTGGTATGTGTTGGGGATCGCCTACGGGTTGACATTTGGGTTGATTTTGTACTTGGCCTATCAGGGATTGTTGCCAACGTATCTGACCCAGAATGATAAGCTGGCCCATTTTGTTTTGTATGGATTGATGACGTTTGTAGGGCAGCGGGTGACAAACGATCGCCGCATCCGGTTAGGTCAGATCCGAATGCCGTTGTTTACGATCGGATTTTTCCTGTTTACCACGATCGAAGAAGCTTGTCAGGGGTTGTCGCCTAATCGCAGTTTGGATGCGGGGGATTTGGTGATGAGTTATTTAGGCATTGTGGCGGGATTTTGGTTCGATCGTTGGCTACGACGGCGACAACGTTAGTAAAGCGGAATCCAAGCAGACCGAAATCAAGAGGTGGCAAGAGGAGATGTCGCTCCTAAAGTATAGAGATTGTTTGAATTTTGGCATAATAGAATGTGCTAAGTACATTACGTAAAAAGACTTAAGTCATGCTGAATGTTGTCCGAGGAGATGTTTCTAAGCCTGTTTCATCTAAAAGGCTAGCTGACTATTTTGAGGGCAAAGGTGACATTGATGGCAGTCTATATTTGGGGTACCCAATCATAGGAACTGCTCAAGGAGGATATCAGATTGATGCTCTTTTAATCTCGAGAGAGCATGGTTTAGTCATATTCAACATCATAGAAGGGTGCGAAAGCATAACTGATTTAGAAGATACACAAGATGAAAGTGTAAACAAAATTCAATCAAAGCTCCTTCAACATAAATCTCTTACTAACAGAAGAAAATTAATGGTTGAAGTTGGAGTTGTAACTTTTGCACCAGCTTTGAGCCATAGACCTACAGGGATTTCAGCTGATTACCCTGTTGTTCTGAATGAGAACGAGTTGACAAACTTTTTACAGTCTCAGATATGGGAGCATAATGAATATTTTGAAAGTTTAAACTCGGTAATCCAAGCAATTACTTCCATACGAAAAAGAAAACAGCGTAACTATATCCAAAAAGAAGATTCTAGAGGGGCAAAATTAAGTAAGCTGGAAGATTCAATTGCAAATCTAGATCGTAATCAGAGTGCTGCTGTAATTGAAACCGTAGAAGGTGTACAGAGAATCAGAGGGCTTGCTGGTTCAGGCAAAACAATCGTATTGGCATTAAAGGTTGCGTATTTGCATGCAAAGCACCCTGATTGGAACATAGCAGTAACTTTCAATACGCGCTCGCTCAAAGGTCAGTTTAAGCAGTTGATCAATATGTTTTCCATTGAACATACAAATGAGGAGCCTGATTGGGAAAAAGTTCGAATTATCCATGCATGGGGAAGTCCATCTATGAATGGAATCTACTATGAGATTTGTAAGAGGCATAATATAGAGTATCGGGATCTTGATGCTGCTAAAAAGATTGCTAGTACTTACGGTTTAGAGTTTGATGCCGTGTGTGAGGAAGCCCTTGGCAAAGTAAAAAAATTTGAAAAGTATTATGATGTTATTCTTGTTGATGAAGCACAAGACTTTTCTAAAGATTTTCTGCGGCTGTGTTACGAAATTTTGAAAGAGCCGAAAAGATTGGTTTATGCTTACGATGAGTTGCAAAGCTTGAACCGGAAAGTGATGGAATCACCTGAGTCAATCTTTGGCGAAGATAATCATGGTAGCCCTCGTGTTCAACTCCACAACCTTCCTGGTGAGCCAAAACAAGACATTATTTTAGAGAAATGTTATAGGAACTCTCGTCCAATTTTGGCTTCTGCTCATGCCCTGGGGTTTGGAGTGTATAGAGAAAATGGGCTAGTTCAAATGTTTGAGTATTCTGAGTTGTGGAGAGATATTGGTTACGGTGTGGAAGAAGGCGTATTGAGAGATGGACAATTTGTAAAACTTGCTAGAAATGCTAATACAAGTCCAAAATTTCTTGAAACTCACTCTCCTATAGATGATCTGATTGTATTCAAGTCATTTAACAGTAATGAAGAACAAATTGAATGGCTTGTGAGCCAAATTGAAATTAACTTGAAAGAGGATGAGCTAAAGCATGACGACATCATGGTTATTCATACAAATCCTTTGACCACTCGAGAGGCTGTTGGAAAAGCTAGAGCTTTGCTATTTGAAAAAGGCATTAATTCTAGCTTGGCTGGGGTGACTACTTCTCCTGATGATTTCTTTAGTGAAGACTCCATTGTTTTTACTAGTATTAACAGAGCTAAGGGCAATGAAGCAGCTATGATCTATGTGATCAATGCTCAATCATGCTTTTCTGGTTATGAACTTGCTAGAAAAAGAAATATTTTATTTACAGCAATGACTCGAAGTAAAGCTTGGCTTAGAGTTATTGGGTATGGTGATCGAATGAAAGACCTAGAGGCTGAATATGAAGCGGTAAAGTGTAAAGATTTTGCTCTTGAATTTATTTATCCTAATGAAGAAGAGCGCAGAAGGATGAACATCCTTAATAGAGATATGAGTCCTAGAGAACGTGAGCTCTTGAAAAAAAGTAAACAAGGAAACTTCAATGAAGTTCTTGAGGCTCTTTTGAAGGGTGAAATTCATGAAGAGGATTTACCAGTAGAAACTCAAGAAATGTTAAAACGTCTTAGGGAAAAAGGCTCTTAGAAAATGACGGATTATCGCAATATTTACAGGCAAATTGAGACAATTACTCACAAGTTAGTAACTGTCGGTTTAGCAGATAAGCTAAATTTCCCTTCTTGTAACTCTGTTGCAAAGGATAGTTATGAAATTGCATACTCTGGCCAGCAAGATATTTCAGTTGCTCTGAAAAATGTCGAGTATGCAGAAGTATATAAGGAGTTAGATATCCACCGTAATTACAATATAAAAATGATTGATGGTGCGTTAATCCAAATCTTATATTCTTATAAACAATCTATTCTAAGTTCACATCGATTAGCTTTTTTCCCATCACCATTCCTACATGAATTTCAGAATGAACCCGAAATATATCAAGAAGATGAAATATATGCAGATATAATTGCAAAGAATATATTGCCAGTTCCGGTAAGATTTGATTATGATCCAGAAAATTATAGTGAATTAGATCACCCTAAATGTCATTTAACTCTGGGGCAGTTTAAGAACTGTCGAATCCCTGTTTGTTCTCCAATTACACCTAATGCTTTCATGGATTTTATTCTGCGCAGTTTTTACAATACTGCGTTTAGAAGATTTACAGATGAGTTCAATTTTCATGGTGATTTATTTGGTGAAACTATATCTCCTATGGAGAAGAAAATAATGCATTTAGCTATCTACTAGTAAACATTTATTTTATGCATAGTAATGTGTGTTGACTATGAAACGAATAGATGTGTTGAATTACTGATTCTGAAAGACAGGTCAAGGTCATAACTCACAGCCAAGAGCTGGGAACCTGATTGATCACTAATGGTATCCCCCATTGTAAAACAGTAGGTTTTGGCTGAATTGGATGCGATTAAGGTTGGATGGTGAACACTTGCTGAGGGGATTGGAGGAGAGTTTTGCCATCGGAGCCGATCGCGGTGACCTGCCATTGCAGGGTTTTGCCGACCTGTTCCTTCAGCAAAGGCGGTGCTGAATAGCTTGTCGTGTTGGCGTCGAGCAAAGCGGAAAGCACCAACTGTTCTCCTTGATGAATGGCAAGGCGATAGAACTTGGCATTGGCGATCGGCCCCCAGCGAAATTGTAGCCCCTGGGAAATGGGGAGGCTTGCGTTGGCTAGCGGTTGCAAGAGGCGTAATTCCTGCTTGGACTGGGATGAATTGGGGGGATTGCCCACGTAATACCGCAAAACTGGCAACGAAAAGCCCGCGACTCCCCCGGTTTTGACCGTGCCAATCCCCGTTTCAGAATCCCCTTCCTTGTCATCCGTCGCTTCCACCCGAAATAGAATCAGGTGTAGCCCATCTGTTCCTCGGGGAATCTTGCGCGGATCAGGCCCCGGAATCACAGCACGCCCCGTAGGCATCAGATAGGTTTCAAAGCGATCGATGACCGAATATCGCTGTTGCAAAGCCCGTTGCTCGATCGGCAGGGTGGCCTCGGTCAGCAAATCGTCCTGCGTTGGGGGAATGTCCCCTGGTAGTACTACTTCCCAACGCCCCTTTAGCCGTCCTGTACCGTTATAGGTCAGTTCGGCGTGGAATGGGGGGAGCGGCTGGTTGCGATCGATCACCGGAATGGGCTGTTCAGGCCGAGCCGTCTCAAACCGGAGACGCACATTAGTTAATGCGAGAGGCACCCGCGCCCCGCCGCCCGCCAAGCGGCAAGTCACCGCGATAAACTGATCGGGCAAGCCAGAACGACTGACAAACCGCCGAACATAGAAAAACTCCGAAGAGGAGCCCTTGACGGCATCTTGGTAAGCTTTGCGAGCGATCGATGGGGGAATGGTCATAATGTCAGTGTAATTATTACTGCCACTGAGACGACCGCGATCGCTGCGTTTAGGTAAGCGTCCGTAAACCGTTCCAGGAACGCAGGACTGATCCGCATTGATGTCACCGCACCAAATTGCTTCAACTGGACTATAGTCATTCAAACTAATATAGGTCAGAAAAACAGTTGTTGCACCAAAGGTATTGATATTAACGCCGCTGGGACTCACAGTGAGCGCTTGAGCTGAGGGTAAAGACGAGAGCGCAACCGGTATTGTAGCCAATCCCATGAGAACCGTTTTCCAACAGTGGCGCGACAACTGGGAAATAGATTGCATCAAGTTGAGGTTAATGGAAGGTTTCATAAACTCACTCACACATAGAAATTTCTAAGGAATCAGAGCTAGCCAATGATCAATATTACGAAAATAGTGCTTAAAAGCTCAGACTTAATCCTGCATTAACCACATGAATCGTTGCATCGGTATTCAAATTAAAAACTCGATCTTGGTTCCGCGTAGATTGTAAACTGTAACGAATAAAAAACGTTCCCGGCAGTTCCCGCTGAGCTGCTAGCACCTTGAATTTCCAAGTCAAGATGGATTCTAGACTATCACTCCGATTCAAGTTTTGGTCGATCGAGTCGGTATTATCCGTCCGATTAAAATTAAATGTCCAAGTGAGGTCACGGACAAACTCCCAAGTAATCCCTAGGGTGGGTGAAGTGGTGAATTGGGTTACATTGGTTTCAAAGTTTTTGGCACTAGTGAGGTTTAATCCTAGACTAATTTGTAGGGTGGGCGAAGCTTGCCAACTGGCATTAATTTGATTGGAAATATTGAGAAAATCACTGGTTTCCCGACCCAGTTGACGGTTATCTTGTAAGGTGTTGCTGTGTTGAAAAGATAGACTCAAACTATCGATCGTCCAACTGGCTCCCAATTGGTGGCTTGTGGTCACTTGGTTGGGAATTTCACTAGCATCAAACTCCGATAGTTCGGGAATGGGAACATTCGCTCCAAACTGGCGATTCAACTGATAGGAATAGGTCAAAGTCGGCAAAAAAACGTTCGTAGTTTTGAGGACGGTTTGCAACGGGACGGTGAGATTAAAACTCGTTGCCCGATTTTTGGTTTTGAGAATGGTGGGGATATTGGCTAGGTTATCCTCACTTTCGGTATGTTGAATCTGGAATGTGGCCCCAGCCAGCGAACCGTTTAAGGCCAATTGGGTTTGCATCTGGTCAGCACCAATGGCGGCTCCCAGACTTTTGTAGAGGGGATTGATGCGCTCATGGCGACCACTGAGGCTGAGGGAAAAAGTCCGATCGCCCCCGATCGGGACTTCTTTCAACAACTCATAACTGGCTTCCAAATAGTAGGCATCTTTCGTCACCGGCTCCACTTCTACAACATTCAACCCATCGGTTAACTCTGGATCAGGTTCACTGGGATTGGTAAACGTGCTTAAAGCGTAGCCCAGATCAAACTTAAAACGGTTGCTATTATCATTGCCAGTCAGTCGCAATCCAAAGCCCCGACTCTTTTCCGCATCAACGACTTGGCCTTCATTAAAATTTCCTTCCGCTAGTTTAGACCCATCCATAAAGGTGGCCTCAAACCGCACCCCTCCCCCCGCTTCAGATTTAAGAATTTGATATCCTAACGTGATCGCGTTCGTGTTGTTGTCTGAGTTTTCTAGACCAAAGAAATTATCAAACCCAACAATGCTTTCCGATCGTAGTGAACTGAGATCTAAACTCAGGCGATCGGTCAATTGCGTTTTAATCACTAATCCACGGCTACAGGCGTTGTTCAGTAGGAACGGGTGGTTGCCGTGGCAGGTATGCCCTAACAGCGCTTGCACAGGCCCCCAAGTGGTATCTAAGAGATATTCACTCAGATCAACGGGAGGCGCGTTTTCACCTAATTCTCCGAACCGCAGTGCCTCATTTTGGAAGGTGCTGCCAACGAAGGCAAAGTTACTTTTGCTGATAAACGTTCCAGCGGTAAAGGTGGTGGAGAATCCTCCTTGAAACGTGAGATCGGTAAAAGTCGGGCGATCGGGCACTCCTGCATCAGGGGTACGGCGTTCTAGGAATTGGGATTTGAGATTTAAGTTAACCGTGGGTTGAAGTAGAAAGGCTGCTTGATTAAACGGTGCTGCTTCTATGGGTTGTTCGGCTGGCTTTTCGGTCGGCTGCTCTGCTGGTTTCTCAGTGGATGATTCTGTGGGGTTTTCCGTTGGCTTTTCGGTTGGTTGTTCTGTTGGTTTCTCTGTGGATTGTTCTACAGGTTTCTCAGCTGATGGTTCATTCGGTATTGTTTCTGCTTGAGCTAGCTTGGAGTCCAGTGACGGTTGGGAGATGGGAGTTTTTTCAGAACTGCCCTGAGCGATTGCAGAGTCTTCTGTGACAGTTAAAGAAAGTTGGGTCAGAATTTGCCAATCGATCGGACTTTTGACGAGGTAGACCACAACTTCAACATCCCCCAACGGTAAAGGAATAGCGTCGGGCTGATACACTAAATCGCGATCGATCAGTTTTACCTGGGAGGTCACATCGGTGATACCCACCAGTACGGCCAGGGATTGACCCGCTTCTAGGGTTGGGAATGGATTAAGGGGAATGCGAAGGGTCTCGGTAGGCTTGACGGTTTGACGAGTGGGAACGGTAGGCGTGGCTGTGGGTACTGGGGTAGGCGGGGGAACAGGCGGGGGTGTGACGGGGGATGGGGAATTCGTAGATGCTTGGGCCACGACGATCGTTTCTGGGCGAACGTTCGTAATGGGGAAGGATTGACGGTGGGTCTGAGTATCTGTAGAACGATCGGAAGTCGGGTACTTAGAAGGTGGTTGGGCAGATGAATTGAGAAATCTGGGCAGTCGTGTGGTGATGGATGAATCGAATGCTGAATGGGCGGATGGATGGGCTGCGATCGCGCTCTTTGGAAACCAACTAGCAATGAGTAAACAGATGGAAATGGGTGGAATGACTAACTGTAACCGTAACATACGTTAATCCCAATGCATTTTGCAAATTCAAAAGGCGCGTCACAATAACCCAATGCTGAAGTTAATGATTAGTAAACACTGGAGGAAACTTAGCGAAGGGAAAGCAGAAATGGACGAGTCAAATCATACCGTTGACTTTTGAATTCCCTGCTTCCCCGCTCATTCCTCTTCAGGTTTTAGCTAAATTCAGGTTTTAGCCAGAGTACAACCTACTGAGCATTCAGCTTAAACTTCATGGTTTGTACCGCACTGCCAATACCATTCAGTTGAATTTGTAGAATTTTATCCTTAGCACCTGTCACAGTCAGATTCTTGCTAACAGCATCCCGTGAGCCATCTTCAATCTCAATTTCGCCTAGCTTAGTGGTACCATTGGCATCGGTGGCGCAAATCACAGCAGCGACTCCACCTTTACCGCCCGTTTTATCAAGGGAAATTTTGACAGAATCCTTATCAACGGTTTTGAGGGTTGTGAAGCGGGGATTGCCAGCAGCGGAGAATCGCCCGGATTCCGGAGTTCCCAAGGTGAGCCAGTTATTACCCACCGTAACGCCTAAATCTGACAGCGTGGTTTTAATTTTCGCGATCGCATTGACAATTTTTCCAGCTTTACCACAGGCAGATAGACTACCGATAGAAGCAGTTTGACAAGCGGCTTGAAATTCAGTGAAGACTTTGCGAGCTAAGCCCTTATCATCCCGGCAGGGAGCAGCCATGGAAGGAGCCGCGATCGCGAGGGAAAGAACGGTAACTGCAATGGTGGTGGAAGCTGCTTTCTTGATAGACATGGTCGTAAAACTCCAAAAAGATAATGTATGCGATGTTGTTAGGAAACAGAGGTGGAATCCCTAAATGACTGAGAAGGAGATTGCCGTAGCTCCTTGCCTTAACTTGATGAATTACACGGAGCAGCCTTGGAGTTTATGCAAGCCTGCCTAAAAGATGTATAGAGTTCTAGCTCGCCTCTTGCGAATTGGCACCATTGATGGCTTGGGCTGCAAGGAACCCCCAACACGTCTCTAGGGGCGAGTTACCAAGGAGTCATTAATCTGCATTGGCTGTCCGCCTAGTGAAAGATGGCGGTCGGATCAAGCGCGATCGAAATTTCACTAAAAGATTTCCGTTGCTTTAGATGGATTTAACCTGCTTTTTACTTCGATGAACTACTATTTCGATGTTGCTTTGATCTAGGAACTCCCAGTTTTTTAACCGATATTTTGATTCTGACTCTGCTGATAGCGAAAATGATTGATTAAAAATTGCACTCAGTATTTTGAAGACTAATTCCAACTGTTGGCTACACCATTCCCTGCGCTGAAGCTAGATGATTTTCGCTAATCTTTGCCCTCATTCTGTGAGTTTCTGTGAGTTACAGTGTATTTGCTAGATTCTATAGACATTTTTGGCTCGCGATCGTTGTGAGTGCTGTGTCATTGGCCTCACTGAACGAATCGGCGAAAGCAGCACAGGTAGGACGTTTTACCTTTGAACTTCCGGTTTATCGTGATACTGCTCACCCGGATCTGGTGCAACAGGTGGAGCCATTTCTGACCCAGCAAGTGAACCAGCGGTTTCAGCAAAACCCCCAGTTAGATCGTCTGGAAATTCAGATTACGGTGAATCGCCAGGGGGATGTCCTGCCATTGCTCACCACAACGGTGTCCCGTCAGCAGTGGCAGCGATCTCCGCAGATTCGGCTGTGGAGTCAGTATCACGGTGCCTACGCAGGCTTTCAGCGGCCTCAACCGCCGTTGAATCAGCCCCCGATCGTGGCTAGGCGGCGGAGCGAACTGCCGAACTGGCCCGCGATCTCCAATGCGATCGATGAAGCCCGCGATCGGCGTCAACTTGCTGGTTCCTTGGCTCAGCAATATTTGAGCCATTTAGACTAGCGATCGCTTTTCCATGGAGCCTATCTCCGGGAAAAGCATTCCGAAAAAATAGAACAACCGTTGCCCCATTGAGAGGAGACACCCATGGTTCAGAATCTTGACGATAACCAAATTAGTAATCATTCCGGTAATCGAACCTTTGAAGATGTCTTGCGGGTTGGGATGTCACGGCGGCACCTGTTGGCACGCAGCGCCGCCCTATCCGCAACCGGATTTCTGGCTTCAATGGTCAGCCATAACGGCAATGGTTGGGGAACGTTAACGGCAATGGCCCAAGCTAAGCCTGCCAATCGTCCCACAATTAATTTCCAGCCCGTGCTTGCCAAAGATGGAACGGGAGCTGTACCCAATATTTCTGCGGATTATCAATACACTGTTCTGATTCCCTGGGGCACACCGATCAAAGATGGGGTTCCAGAGTATGATGGCAACCCCGCGACCCGTCCTACCGCCGTCCAGCAGGCCCAGCAAATTGGGATTGGCCACGATGGGATGTGGTTCTTCCCCATGGGCAACAGCAACACTAGCGGCGTGCTCGCAATTAACCATGAATTTGGCGGCAACACCCACATTCTGGGCAAGGAAGCCCCAACGAGTTTAGAAGATGTGCGCCTTTCCCAACATGCCCATGGAGTTGCCGTTGTAGAACTCAAAAAGCAAAACGGCAAGTGGGATGTTGTACGCAACAGCAAGAAAAATCGCCGCATCCATGTCAACACGCCAGTGAAGTTTACAGGCCCTGTGGCGAATAGCGATTTGCTGAAAACTCCTGCAGGTAATGCCCCGCTTGGGACAGTGAATAACTGCGCCAATGGGAAAACACCTTGGGGAACCTACCTGACCTGTGAAGAGAATTTCAACGGGTACTTTGGCGATAAGGCCGGGACTTGGACGGCGACCCCAGAGCAAGCCCGCTATGGCTTTAGCAAAGCAGGTTTCGGATATGGTTGGGAGAAATTTGACGATCGCTTTGACTTGTCCAATGCCCAATACAAGAACGAGGAAAACCGTTTTGGTTGGGTCGTTGAGATTGATCCGATGGATGCTTCCCAGACGCCGGTGAAGCGCACAGCCCTGGGTCGCTTTAAGCACGAAAACGCTGAATTGGTTGTGGGTAAAGGCGGTCGCGCCGTGGTCTACATGGGAGATGACGAGCGGTTTGACTACATCTACAAGTTTGTGTCGGAAGCCAACTGGCGATCGATGCAGGCGCGGGGAATCAGCCCCTTGGATCGCGGCAAACTTTACGTTGCCAAGTTCAATGATGATTTCACGGGTGAATGGTTGGAACTGTCGATTAACAATCCCAAACTCAAGGCACGATTCAAGACCCAAGCCGAAGTCTTAACCTATGCGCGGATTGCGGGGGATTTACTCGGGGCCACCAAAATGGATCGGCCAGAGTGGGTCGCCACGGCTCCCAATGGCGATGTCTACTGCACATTGACGAACAATAGCCGCCGGACTGCAGCCCAGGTTGATAAGGCCAATCCACTGGGGCCAAACCCCGATGGCCATATCATCAAATGGCGCGATGCCGATAACCATGTGGGACTAACCTTCAAATGGGATATTTACGTGCTGTCGCAGGATACCCATGGAGCCACTGATGAACGGACCTTCAGCAGTCCCGATGGTTTGTGGGCTGATCCCGATGGGCGCTTGTTTATCGAAACCGATGGCGAGCAGAAGAAGGGTCTGAACGATCAATTATTAGTCGCTGATCCCAATGACAATCGCGTGATTCGACGCCTATTTGCAGGGGTGACGGGCTGTGAGGTGACGGGGTTAACCGTAACACCCGATCGCCGCACGATGTTTGTCAATCTTCAGCATCCCGGCGATGGCGATCCCACCAAAACCAATTTCCCAGCCGCCCAGGGCAGTGGCAAAGTGCCACGCGATTGCACGATCGTCATCACCCGCAAGGATGGCGGCATCATTGGTTCTTAATTAGTTACTGCGTTGCTTGGGGCTTCTGACGAAGCCCCTTTTTGTATTGCCAGTTTAGTGATCAGTCGGTTCTTCCGTCTGATGCTTCAGCCTGACCGTTCATTACAAAGAAATCGATCATGAACATTGCAAAGACACAGGAATTTGGGGTCCAGTATACGGGCTTCTGGGATGACAGCGCTGTTGTTAAGGGTGTTGTCTCCGCAACTGATGCAGCAATTGCCGACGGTGTGATCAGCCTTGATGAAATGTTGACCTGGAAATTCACTTGGACAGGAAATTCTGCGGTTACTGGATTCACGATCGCCTCCCAGGATGGCACTGCATCTGCCTTGACGCCACCGGGGGGCTTTCTGATTAATCGCAGCAATACCCCGTTTGACGCCCAATTCCAGGATGCCGATGGCGTTGATCAAGGGATTTACCAATCCGCAAATAGCGATCGACTAATTGACCTTGGGGCACTGTTGATTGAAAATCTTGCCGCCGGAACCACCGCAACGGGGAACGCGACCAAGGGCAGTATTTCGGTCAGTCCGATCGTGGATTTTGCCGTCAGCTACAAGGGCTTTTGGTCGAATGATGGCGGTGGGGCCATTCAGGGCATTCTCTCGGCCAGTGAAGCGGATGCTGCCGATGGTGTGATTTCGCTGGATGAAGTTGTGTCTTGGCGGTGGAACTGGAAAGGCAATGATGTCGTGGCACCGTTTACCCTAACGTCCCAGGAGGGCACCGTCAGCACCTTAATGCCGCCAGGGGGCTTCAAAATTGGTGGAGGCAATACCCCCGTCAATCTGAACTTGATCGATGCTGATGGTCTGGATCAAGGATTATTTGAATCGGCTACTGGCGATCGCGTCCTTGATCTGGGAGCCTTAATTGTCGAAAATTTCACAGCGGGAACCACGACGATCGGGGATGCTAGCGCCAACGGCACGATCGATGTCAGCCGTATCCTGAACTTCAACACTGAATTTCGGGGCTACTGGAAACAGGACGGCGGTGGTGCCATTAAAGGTCAATTCTCCGCCAGTGAAGCGGATGCTGCCGATGGTGTCATTACGATCGATGAACTGATTAGCTGGAACTGGCAGTGGACAGGCAACCGTCAAGTAGGTTCCTTCTCCGTCAGTTCTGACGCAGGTAGCGCGATCGCCCTGCTGCCCGCCAATGGCTTCCGGATAAGCGGCAATCAAGTATTACCCGTTGACTTCAATGATCCCAACAAGCTGGATCTAGGACTGTACGAATCGAGCGATGGCAACCGGATCATCGACATCGGCGCACTGCTGATTGAAAACCTGGGCACGGGCAAACTCTCCCAGGGCATTGTACCGCCTCCGGTCAAACCCGCCGAACTGGTTGGCTTTGCAGCGCTACCAGCCGACACCTTTGCCGCTGGCCCCAACGCCGGTTCAGGCATTACGGGCAATGGACGCACTGGCCCCTTTGCGGGACAACCCGTGCAAGGGTTTAGTGGAGTGCAGTTTGCGCCGGGGGGCAAGGGCGATAACTACTGGTTCCTCTCGGATAACGGGTTTGGGGCAAAAACCAATAGCGCCGACTATTTACTACGGTTGTACCAAGTCGATCCCAGCTTTGCCGGCAGCGAGCAGGGCGATCGCAGTGTGGCCGTTCAGGGTTTTGTGCAACTGCGCGATCCCGATCGCCGCATTCCCTTTGCGATTCAAAATGAGAATACCGCCGATCGCAATCTCACCGGGGCAGACTTCGATGTGGAATCCTTTGTAATTGATGCCAAGGGTGACATTTGGATTGGCGAAGAGTTTGGGCCATATTTGCTGCACTTTGACGCAACGGGTAAGTTGCTGGAAGCGCCGATCGCCACGCCGAACATCACCAGCTTTAAGACCCTGAATGGTGAAGCCCCGATCGTGATTGGGCACCGGGGAGCCAGCGGCAGCCGCCCAGAGCATACCCTAGAAGCCTATAAACTGGCGATCGAGCAAGGTGCCAGCTTTATTGAACCGGATTTGGTCGTTACGAAAGATGGCGTTTTGGTGGCTCGCCATGAAAACGAAATTTCTGGAACCAGTGATGTTGCAACTCGTCCAGAATTTGCCGATCGTAAAACCACGAAAACGATCGATGGCGTTGCCTACACGGGTTGGTTTGTCGAAGACTTTACCCTGGCGGAACTCAAGACCCTGCGCGCTAAAGAACGGATTCCCGCGACCCGTCCCGGCAATACGGCTTTCGATGGTCAATTTGAAATTCCGACCCTGACGGAAATCATTGACTTGGTTAAACAAGTGGAAGCGCAGACGGGTAAGAAAATCGGCATCTACCCCGAAACCAAGCACCCCACGTTCCTTGCCAAGGAAGGGAAATTCCTGGATGGTACGTCGATTAATCTTGACACCAGTCAATTGCTGGTGGATACCTTGATTGCGGAAGGATTTACCGACCCCAGCCGAATTTTCATTCAATCCTTTGAGTTCCAGAACCTGATCGAAATTCAGCAGCGCCTGAATCAGGAAGGCATTGGGAATATCCCCTTAGTCCAACTCTACGGTGATACGACCCGCTCCGCCGATCCCCAGGATTCCTTCTCCTTCCCCTACGACATTCGCTATAACGTCAGTCAAGGCAACGACCTCAAAGCCATCTACGGTCAGGCGTTTCTGGATGCCGCTGAAAAACCGTTGTCCGCTAATACGGTTTATGCCGATCTCGATAGTCCGGCGATGTTGCAAGTCATGCGAGATCTGTACGCCGAAGGGGCTGGGCCTTGGAAGAACAATATTCTGTTGCGGGAACCCCTCACCACCAAGGTGGATGGCAATGGGGATGGGAAGGCCGAAATTGGGTCGCAGCTCACGGGCGAAATTACGTCGTTTATCGACGATGCCCATGCCGCTGGATTGCAGGTGCATCCCTACACCCTACGCAACGAAGAAACCTTCCTCACGCTCAACCCGGATGGCACGCCCCAAACCCCAGAGCAAGAGTTGGTGCAGTTAACCCAAATTGGTGCGGATGGCTTCTTTACCGATTTTCCGGGAACGGGAGCCAAGGTCATCAAACAGGTAGCGGCGGATTTTGTTTACTCACCGGATCATCCGGGGGTGCTAGCAGGGGATTTGGCGGCAAATCTAGGCCGATCGCGCGGTTATGAGGGCATGGCCTTTAGCCTCGATCGTAAAACCCTCTACCCACTGTTGGAGGGCACTGTCCTGGGCGATCCGGAGGGTTCTCTACGGATTTATCAATTTGACACCACGAGCAGTTCGTTCAAAGGCTTGGCGGGACTGTATCAGATGGAATCTCCCAGCCATGCGATCGGGGATTTCACACCGATTAATGCCACCGAATTTCTCGTGATTGAGCGGGATAACAATCAAGGGGCTGCCGCTGCCTTCAAGAAAATCTTCAAAATTGATTTGGCCAAAACCGACGCCAATGGATTTGTCCAAAAAACGGAAGTTGTTGATTTACTGAATATTGCTGACCCCAAAGATTTGAATGGGGATGGCAGTACGAAGTTTAGCTTTCCGTTTGTGACGATCGAAAATATTTTGGTGTTGGACAAGGACACGATTCTGGTGGCCAATGACAATAACTATCCTTTCTCGATCGGTCGGGATTTTTCGGGTCGGGCGATCGACAATAACGAAATCATTCAAATCAAGCTGGGTGAGTCGCTGAACCTCGATGCCAGCCTGGGTAAAGCGGCAATCCAGCCCCCGATCGAGCAACCGATTGGTGAGGCAAAACCGATGGTGATCTATGGTCGTGACTTTGCGGAAACCCTGAAGGGTGGTTTGGGCAATGACACCATTTACGGCAACGGCGGTATGGATACCCTGATTGGTGAAGCGGGGGATGACCATATTTATGGCTCCGATGCTGCTGAGACGATTTTGGGTGGTCGTGGAAATGATGTCATCTATGCCAATGGTGGAATGGATTACATCGATAGCGGCAGCGGCAATGACCAAGTTTGGTTGGGTGGAACGAGTCAGGCAACCGTGAAACTCAATTCCGGCGATGGCCATGTCACGATCGTTAACTATCAAGCAGGTACAACTCGTTTGCAAGTCAACCGTCTGAATGGTTTGACCTTTGCGGACAGTCAGGCTGGCTTGCGGATTAGCCAGGGGAGTGATTTGTTGGCGGTGCTTGCCTACCAAACCCAAAGTAGCTTTAACCGCAATAGCTTATTGGTAGGTTAAACAGTGAGTTGTTTTTTACGCTGAGGCAGAACGGATTTCCCGCTGCTGTAGACTCCTGCGTAGACCCCTGTGAGCGTGGCATTGCACATTATCGATCGGATGATTATGGTCTGTCCAGGATTCACCGAATTCGATAATGTGCAATGCTTTTATAGCAAGTTTAACTAAGGATCGCGAACACGGCGATACACCGATTGGGGCAAAGTCGGGATTCGTTCGAGTCAACGCAACCGAGCACGGGAGCACTACATTGCCAATGTCAGTAACCTAGGGGCCATGCGATGCCTCTTTCCTCGCCACTCAACTGCATCATTAGCCCACAATACTAAACTGCTAAATGCTTCGTGCCCGTCTCCGTGCGCTGAATGGTACTGATAAACGCATCTTCCAAGGAAAACGGCAAGCCTCGGTGAGATAGCAACACCATTCCCGCCGACTGCAACACCGCCCCCACCCGCTGCAAATCCTCCTCCGGCGCTTCCATCACCACATGTAACCGATCGCCAAAAATCGACACCCGCCACGGCTCCAACACCTGCTTCAACAAATTGGATGCCTGCTGCGTACGATCGACCCGCAACTCCATCAACTGCCCCGGTTGCGCCGCCTTAATCTCCCTCGGCGACCCCTGCAACACCACCTCCCCCGCCACCAAAAAGCCCATGCGATTACACTGCTCCGCCTCCTCCAGATAATGGGTCGTTACCAAAATCGCCGTTCCCTGCCGCGCGAACTCATTAATCAATCGCCAAAACTGCCGCCGCGCCAACGGATCAACCCCCGAAGTTGGCTCATCCAAAAACAAAATCTCCGGCTCATGCATCACCGACGCCCCAAAGGCCACCCGCTGCTTCCAGCCCCCCGGTAGCTTCCCCGTCAACAGAGCTTCCCGCCCCACCAACCCACAGGTTTCCAATACCCAAGCAATCTTGTCCGATCGCCGCGCTGGAGGGACTCCATACACGCCACAGTAAAACTCCAAATTCTCCACGATCGTCAAATCATCGTACAGCGTAAACTTCTGGCTCATGTAGCCAATCCGCCGCCGCAACTCCCGATCGCGCAAATTCTGCGTCTGGCCCGCCAGAGTCAACTCTCCAGTGGTTTTCTCCAGCAATCCACATAGCATTTTAATCGTCGTTGTCTTTCCTGCACCATTGGAACCCAGTAGTCCATAGATTTCTCCATAACGGATTGCCAAATCCACGCCTTTCACTGCCTGAAACTGCCCAAATACCTTGCGCAAATTTTTCGCTCCGATCGCCACCGTTTCCCGTCGCAATCCATTTTTCATTTCGTCCCGCGATCGTTGGCGCGGAAAGGGAACATAGGTCGGATCAGATCCCTGTTGCCGCAAACGAGTCACAAATACATTTTCCAGCGTGACCTCCGTCGTTTCAATTTCTGCGAAATCTTGCGTTAACTCACCTACTGAACTAGCCGACAAAGTAGCATCCTGAGTCCCATCTTGACACCGTAATAATTGCTGGACCATGGGACGATCGTGCTGCGGATCGCGTACCAACACATCCACCCGATCGCCAAAGGTCTGCACATCCACAATCCCCCCATAGTCGGCCTCCTGGGACTGCACCGCCGCCAGCAACACCGCCTCCGTCTCCGCGATCGCCGACGTGCGCACCTCCAACCGTTGCAGTCCCAAATTGCGGCGTAACTCCGGCAGCGTCCCCACCTCATGGATTTGCCCGTCATACATCAACGCAATCCGATTACACCGTTCCGCCTCATCCAGATAGGGCGTCGCCACCACGATCGTCATCCCCTCATCCGCCAGCGCCGCCAACACATCCCAAAACTCCCGCCGCGACACCGGATCAACCCCCGTCGTTGGTTCATCCAGCAATAAAATCTGCGGCTGCGACACCAAGGCACAGCACAACGCTAACTTTTGCTTCATCCCCCCGGACAACTGCCCCGCCAAGCGATCGCCGATCGCCGAAATGCCCATCAGCGACAAATATTTATCCCGCCGTTGCTGTAACAAGTCCTCTGGCACTTGCCGCAACCCTGCCGTATAGCGCAAATTTTCATCGACGCTCAGATCGAGATAGAGGGAAAACTGCTGCGTTAAATAGCCTGTGTAGGGACGGGCCAGCCGGGGCGATCGGCCCAAGATATCCACCGTTCCCGCCGTCGCTTCCATGACGCCGCCCAAAATGTGGAACGTACTCGTTTTCCCCGCGCCATCCGGGCCAATCAAGCCAAAGATTTCCCCTGGATAGACTTCTAGGGAAATTCCATTGACCGCCCGCAATTCCCCGTACTGTTTGACTAGAGTCTGCACCTGAATCAGTGGCGCATCCAGTCGTGAACCATCCGGTCTGGGTTGACTCGATCGCTGCCAGGGTTCTACGGACGTTAACGCAGTTTCATCCAGAGTCATAACCGTTACCGTCGGATTGCAATCATACTCACCATACCAAACCTATTTCAGCAGAATTTCTGCATCCGCTGGCATTCCCGGTTTCGCCAAACCCTGGGACTGTTCGATCGTCAGCCGCACCCCAAATACCTGTCGCACCCGATCTTTCTTGAAATAAATGTTTTCCGGCGTAAACGACGCCTTGGCATCGATCGCGCTCACTTTGGCATCGATCGGACGTTGCCCATCCGAATCTAAAAAGACTCGTGCCTTCATTCCCACTGCGATTCTTCCCACATCTCCCTCCGGCACGTAACCCCGTAGATAGACCTCCTGGGGATTGATCAAGGTCAGAATGGTTTTCTGCGGCGTCACCACGGCTCCCGGTTCCACCAACCGCTGCAACACCACCCCTGTGATTGGGCTTTTCAAGGTGCTATAGGCTAAATTTGCCTGGGCTTCCTTTTGACGGGCTTGGGTGCTTTGCAGATCCGCTTGAGCCGCCTTCAGTTTGGCCTGGTAGCTGCGAGCATCCGCCTGGGCCGATCGCAAGTCCGCCAGCGCCTGATCCCGCTGTTCCTGCAACGCCGCCAACTGGGCATCGCGAATGCCGGGATTAAACCCCTTCGTCTGGGCTTGGGTGAATCCACCCTGGGCCGCCGCCAACTGATCCTGCGCCGCTGTGACTCCCGCCTTACGAGCCTCTACCGCTGTCCGGGCCGTTTCTAAGGCTGTCTGGGCCTGATCGTACTGCTGCTGATTGATTGCGCCTTCTGTGACCAACTGGGCATAGCGATCGCGGGTCGCCTGGGCTAATTTTAATTCCGCCACGGCTTGCTTCACCTGGGCTTGGGCTTGGCTGAGTTGGGATTGGGCCACGGACACCTGCGCCGATGCCTGACTGATCTGCCCCGAGGCATCCCCTTTAGACTGTTCCAAGTTCAGCCCTGCCTCTCGAATGCGATTGTCCAATTCCTGAACCCGCGACTGGGCCCGATCGACCCGTTCCTGGGCACTGGCCAAGTCCGATCGGGTCTGTTCCACCCGTTCCTGGAAGGACTGCACATCCGCCCCCGCCCGCCGCACTTGGGCTTGCACCTCATCGGCATTAATTTTGACGAGAACCTGCCCCGACGTGACCTGATCGCCTTCTTTGACGGTAATTTCCGCCACCTGTCCTCCATTTTTCGCCTGAATATCCGTCTCGTCGGACTCAATCCGGCCACTCAGCACCACCGCCGTTATTTCCGGCTTCGGCCCCCACGCCTGCCACGCGAAATATCCCGCCACGCCGATCGCCGCAATCCCCAAAATCAATACGCGAGGATTGGGCCGGTGACTTTTCTGGGGTTGGGCTGCAACGGGGGGTAATGCAGCTTCGTCAGCAGTGGAATCTGGCTTAGGAAGCGATGATGAGGACATAACAAATCACGATCTAGAACGGTAGATAACCTAGCAACCCAGATCAGTCAAGATTCATCCCTAATCCGTTTCAGAGATTACATCCTTGCTTGCAATGGCAATTTCTTACAAAATTACCTGCAATCTAACCTAGACTGCATACTTTCATACTAGATCGTCTCGTTTGTTCCCACGGAATCTCATTGACATACCTTAAGATTTCTAGGGGGCGATCGCTACAAGTTTCGCTACACCACTCGATCAACCCTGCGATCTGTCCTCGGCCTAGGAGCCTTGCATCATCGTCTAGGGTATCCTCACAAGTTCCTCATAATTCATTAATAGAGTAAAAATTAAAAGATAGCTCTACCCTTCATTCAGCTATCTTCTCCAATATAGTTAGAGAAATCAGGAGGAAATATGGTGACAACTACAGTTACAAAATCGGTTGATATTTTAATTGGCCTTTCTGATCAAGCCTTGCAAACAATTAATGCAATCAATCAGGAATGCTTAAAAAAACAACTACCACCTGCCTTCTCAATGGAAGAAGGGGTTCCGAAAGGGAATAAATTCTATCGTTTTGAAGGACTTGGCGTTATCCTCGGCCTTCCTCCAAGGTTATCTTTCTGGGTTCACTATAAACCAGAAAGTCCTGAGCATGTCAATCTAGGAAAATTCACAATGCCATTAGTTTCCAATGGTAGCAGTCGGTAGAATTTTAGGCTTGATTTTTTCATATTGCATCTACTGTGCATCTATCTTATTTCTAATCATTCCTGTGTTATCTAGGATCTGAAACAGCCAAATTCACCTTTCTGAACTTCGACTAAGTCTGTAAAAACAATTTAAATCTTTGCGGGAGACATGTAATGGATAGGGCTAAATTTTACAATATTGTCCGGGATTCTTTATTTAATGGAAGGCTAACCCAAAAGCAGGTAGAGGGAATGGAGGCTATCCTCAATTTTTGGGAATCACCTCCCGTTCAGCCTAAGGGAGAATTTCTGATTCTCAATAAGTTTGTGTTTTGTGACGAGATGCCTCCTCGCCAGAGAAAACTCCTATGCTAAAGGTAAGCACTGTGGAGGATAGCCTCTATGACAGAGCGCAA
>NZ_JBLZFX010000032.1:0-61283 GCF_050753345.1 Alkalinema pantanalense CENA528
TAGGGGGTAGGAGAGTAAAAGGGTAGGAGGGTGGGGGGATGAAGAGGGGATATTATTTCTTGGCAAATCCCTAAGCAGTTCCAAAATTCCAAAAGGGCGCATCCCACTTTTGCAACCGAACACAGGGGGATCGTTATGTGTTGCAATTACCAGTTGATTTGGTATAAGCTTGACTGCGAATGATTACCCCTAAACCGGGTTGCATATTGGGTAATAAACAACCATTCTGAAAACTCGCTCCCACAAACGGATCATCCGTCAAATTTAAATGACTATCCAAATCCAAATGATCCGCTAACGGGGATAGATGCGCCAACGCTGTATTCATCAAACTGCTATCGGAATAGCAACCAAACATCACATTCAATCCCGCCGCCTTGGCCGTGTGGATCATTCGTAACGCCTCCGACAAGCCACCGCACTTGTTGAGCTTGATATTCACTCCATGCACCCGATCGGCCAAGGGCAAAATATCCCGACTGGTAAAACAACTCTCATCCACAAAAATCGGTAACGGCGACTGGCGATAAAGTCCCAGCAGATCCCCCTCGTGGCCCTTAGGTAACGGCTGCTCTAGGTAGGTAATGCCCTGATCCGCCAGCCAACCCGCCATGGTGATTGCATCGGCCAATCCCCAGCCCCCATTGGCGTCAATGCTGATCTGCTGAATGTGGGGAGCCGCTGCCTTCACCGCCAACAGCATTGCCCGATCGGCCTCAATGCCCGCCGGACTGCCCAGCTTCACCTTCAGCACCCGAATTTCCCGGTTGAACTGCAACCAATGGCGTACCCGTTCCTGGGCTACTTCTGGCGTGCTAATCCCGATCGTCACGGACGTCGGTACAATGCGATCGCGATTTAAGCCGAACAGTTGCCACAGCGGTAACCCGGCCTTTTTCCCCAACCAGTCATGCAGTGCCAAATCCAACGCCGATCGGGCCGCTGAAGGTAACCCTGCATCATCCATGACCCGATCGAGGCTTTGCCGTTCCAAGGGGCTGTACGGAGCCAGCAGGGGCGTAATTTTTTGCAGAGATCGGGCAATTTGTTCGATCGATTGGGACTGATCTCCGATGGAAAACGGGGAGGCTTCTCCCCAGCCCTCAATGCCATCATGTTCAACCCGGAGAAATAAATTAGTGCTTTGGCTGGTGGTGCCTCGGCTGATCGTTAGGGCAAAGCGCTTGTGGACGGTGAAAGTTTGTAGACGGATTTGCATAGGGGATTATCAAAGAATCGCAATCGAGTTCCTTCTTCCATCGGGAGAGGGCCAGGGTAAGGACTGAGTAGGATCAGGATGTTAGGATCCCATTCTTCGCAGACCTTCGATCGCCTCAATATACCGTGGAATGGGTTCCCCCGTAACTTCACAGGCCGCTCGATCGACGGCGATCGTATCTTCTCCGCAAAAGACCTTGCCGCAGGGAACCGCCGTGCCGCGATCGGGTTTCCAATCCCGGCTGACAAAGCGTTCCGTTGCATCCACCACTGCCCCATCAAACAAATAGCCGATGGAAAAATAGACATCTTGCAACACCTCCGGCACACTGGGGCGATGCAATTGACCGCGAGAATTAGCACTGCGGGCTTTGTACTTGGCGCGGGGAAAGAGCCCGTAGAGATTCTTCAACGAAGCCGAAATCAGTGGCTCATCCTTCAAAATCGTGCGCTTGAAGGCTCCGATCGTAATACGACAGTCCACTTCCTGAAGCAGCTTCGGTGCCCAGAGGGTCTTGAACCGCACGGGTTGGGGCGATCGGTTCTCATATTCCGCCAGTTCCAACGTATCCGCATCCAGCAACCGCATGCCCGCGTCCAACACCTGCTCCAGTTTCCGTTGCGCCGCGATCGTTGTCAAACTCACCGGAGAACAGACCCCTTCGACAACCAAAATTTCTGCTGTGGGACTGGCCTGCCGCAAGCCCTGCAACACTTGTCCCAACACTGCCAAACTCACCGTCACCGGGGGGGCTGCGGGATAGCCCAAATTCGGCTTCACTAGGATGCGCTGGGCACCCTTAGCCCGATCGGGCGGTTGATAGACAAACGCAGCAGAATCCAGAATTTCAACCATCGAGACGCATTCCTGTAATCCCCCATCCCTAGGGCAGTCTGACCCGGATTGTACCA
This sequence comes from Alkalinema pantanalense CENA528, assembly GCF_050753345.1. Taxonomy (NCBI): domain Bacteria; kingdom Bacillati; phylum Cyanobacteriota; class Cyanophyceae; order Leptolyngbyales; family Leptolyngbyaceae; genus Alkalinema; species Alkalinema pantanalense. The sequence continues at coordinate 2,131 of NZ_JBLZFX010000032.1, forward strand.
TTCGATCGAAGCAACCAAGTTCTTCTGCGGACTGCTCATGTTGATTCATGTTGATTCATGTTGATAATACGGTGAATGATCAGGAATCAGCTGGTTAGACTTTGAAGTAATCTAAATATTCATCCATCAACGGGTTTATTTATGGCTGCCTTGGTGTCCGTTTCTCGATCGATCGCCGCATTCATCCCTGCATTCATCCCTGCATTGGCACTCGTACCTGGTTTAATCGCAGGTATGCCTCCTACCCAAGCGGCCCAACCCCAAGTCTATCGAGAAACCGTTGATCTGCCCCTGCATCGTGAGAAAGGTAACTGTCCCAAAACCCTTACAGTAAATGTGGAAAGTCGGCCCTACGAAGGCGGCTCAGAGCATACCGTGGTACTGAAAACGAGCGCGATCGCAGGCACCGCAAAATATATGGACTCCAAACCCAGAGTAGTGATTTTTAGCGCACCCTTGAAACCGCAGTACAAAAATTGCATCGGTTGGATCGATCCCGCAAAAAATCCGTCCCTGTTGTACAACGTGTGGCTTCAATTTGGTTCTGTTTATTTCCGCTTTGACTTGGATGCCGTTAAAAATCTACCCGATAGTGAAATTACTTACCAGAAAGTCGTCAATGGTGAACCCAAACTTCGCTATGCCATTGCAGACTAAATGACTTGATAAATGACTTGATGACTTGGGGCGGTCTAGGCAATTCGTTTCAAGCATTCAACTCCGCAAGAAAGGCTTCAACCGTTCTACATTGAATCGTACCTTGCTGGACTGCCTGCTGAACTGCCTGCACGTCACGAACCAGCGGGTGCCGCCGTTGCTACTAGAGTCGCTTCTGCAAAATGTTGAGCAACAAATTCTGATTTTCTTGCGATGGGGTTTCAACGACTTCGATCGCTTGTTGAATCGGTCAAGCTTGGGCTGGATTCATGATGGCATTGGACTGGTCATATCCCTCTTCCGTCACTTTAAGCAGAGGAATTTATGATGGAGAGAGTAGGGTTTAGAGAGCCTAGCAACTGATTTCCACCTCCAGAGCCGCTCGACTAACGATTCGCTTTGTCGATGAGTATTGCCAACTCTATGGGGATTTGTTTGCAGAGGTTCGCAGCTTTGCATCGTTTAAGTTCTTGCATCTGGGGTTGATTAGCGAAATCAAATGGAAATCATGCAAAAATAGCGGAAGCTTGAAAGCCCCCGTACTTCAGTCGGGTGATGAAAAGCGACACGAGCGGCTTTAGCCGCCTACATCAATCCCAAGCCAACACTTCCGCCTCAGGCTACTAGTGACTCCTCAGCAATCTGCATCGAAGGTCTGCATTCAATCTGCATTAAAAAAGATGACAGGGAATTTCCTATCATCTCTTTTTCTTGCAGCTTATTTTTTGCCTGGACAAATGAATTTAATGAATTGATTCAATTCGCTCAAGCGAGTTAGCTAAGTTGTACTAGTTCAACCCCGCAGACTTTTTGGCTTTGTATTGCGCAAAGGTTTGATAGAAAGACGTTTCTGGCTCGTACAGGTGGCAGTTATCGGTGATTTCCTTCACCAAGTCCCAGTTAAACCGCCGCTCAACTAGTTCATCTCCCCAAATTTCCTTCAGGCGATTGTGGGCCATGCGCAGGTTGTAGGACGGAATCGCAACGGACAGGTGGTGGGGAATGTGAACGTTAATCTTATGGCAGAGGAACTCAACGCCGAAGGGATAGTCGCAATGCACGGTTCCAAACAGTTGAGCCTTCGCTTCATCCCACACTTCCGGCTCTTGGAAGGGAATTTCGGGCAGGGTATGGTGCACGATCGTGAAGGTGCTCATCCAGAAGTGATACACCATCCAAGGCATCAACCAGAACTTGACCAGTCCCCAAGGGCCAGTGAAGGCAAGCAACAGCGACAGACCGATCGCACCGCCAATGATCACAAACCAGTTGGAAAAATTCGCCTTAGCCCGATCGCGGGGTTTGTAGTTTTCCAAATCAAAGTGGATCAAAGCCCAGTGCAGAATGGAACCAATCCACCAGAACTTGCCACGCATTAACTCATAGCCATTCCGTTTGACCGGATCCAAGCTATCGTAATACTCCGTACGGAACGGCTGCCATGCATTGTCCACATCCATTTTGTTGGTGTAGCGGTGATGGACATCGTGCAGTAAACGCCAACTGTGGAAGGGATAAATCAAGGGCAAGAAGACGAGGTGGCCCACTAAATCGTTCACCCAGCGCCGCTTGGCAAAGGAGCGATGACCGCAATCATGCCCAATCACAAAAAATCCCGTCAGCGCAGTTCCCGTAAAAATCCACGCCAGGGGCAGCAAATACCAAGGAGACAGCGCGATCGCGCAATATCCCAGAGCGACCATGGCGATATTAACCACGACCTGGGTCCAGGCTTTCCGCGCATTTTTCTGGAAGCATTCCCGGGGCAAAGTTTTGATAATATCCTTGAGGCGCAATTTTGTTCCCGGCGCAGTCAGCGGATGGGGTTTCGGTTGGGTTGGTTGGACAATTGCCGTCATTGTTACTCCATAAAGACGCACAAAAACTGCCCACAGTAGATACCGCAGGCTCTTTCAAAGATGGTCAGCGATGTGCAAAAACATCACCGCAGTCTAGTGGTCCACCTGCCCAGCCCCCGCAGCACACAACCCACGCACACAAATCCCACGAACACAAGCCATTAGAAAGAATCATTAGGTCGGTTTTCGGCATTTGGCGTGTTTTTTGGGCAATCACAAGTGAACTGATGAACGGGCTAAGTAACGAATTAAGAAATTTGTTACGAAACCTAAACCTTTATATCATGATTGGCCCCTTCTGTAAGTCAGAATTCCCCTCGGTTTTTCCAGGAAAGTTCGGCTGATTGAGAATTTTTCGCGAGTTCCCGTCGGAAAGAAAAAGGAACGTCGGTTCAGTAAACGCATGATGCGCGAGAATCAGTTCGATAGAATGGAAAGACCGTAGCGGCAAATAAGGAACGATTCCATGACGATCGCCACGACAGAACGGATGACTCTAGAAGCATTCTTGGCCTACGACGACGGGCAGGAAACCCGTTATGAGTTGGTGGATGGAGCGTTGGTGAACATGGGGACGGAAAGTACGATTAACACGGCGATCGTTAGCTTGCTGTTCGCGGCATTTTTGCAAGCTGGTCTACCGTTTCAGCGCTTAGGCATTAAGCAAAAGCTAGAAGTCCGCAGCACCCATGCGAGTGCCCGTGATCCCGATCTGTTAGTACATTCGGCGGAGTCTCGCTTGGCGATTAAAGGTCGCTCACAGGCTTGTTTGTTCTTACATGAACCCAATCCGGCGATCGTGATTGAAATTGTCTCACCGGGGAATGAAGCCACAGAAAACTATCAACGGGACTATGTGCAAAAGCCCAGGGAGTATGGCGATCGTGGCATTCCAGAGTTTTGGCAAATTGATCCAGAACGGGCCTGGGTGCGAGTTGGGCGTTTAGTCAGCGATCGGCAGGACGATCGGCAGGAGACCGATCACTATGAGTTTGTGACGTTTCAAGGGGATGGGCTGCTCCAGTCGCCAACTTTTCCAACGTTGCAGCTAACAGCGGCGCAGGTGCTGAGTGCGGATGATTAGCACTGAGAGAATTGCCAGTGACGGTCGCTCAACTGAAGCTCAACCAACGATCGCTCAACCAGGAAATTCCAGACGTTTTCTAGAAAACCATAGACAATAGAAACTAATTTCCGTCACTTCAATTGTCTTCTAGAAACAGAGATTGCTATGGATTGGTGGCAACGGCTACAGAAAAATAACCTGGCTCGCTGGGGTGGCCTGATTTTGGCCTTGTTCTACGTCATTGTGATTTTGGCTGAATTCATTGCGCCCTATGATCCCTACGATTCCCAGGTCGATGGTGCACTCTTGCCCCCGACCCAAATTTACTGGGCCGATCAATCTGGCAAATTCATTGGTCCCCACGTCTACCCCACAACCCAAGGCCCGATCGATGTGCAAACCGGACAACGGGAACTTCGGGTCGATCGTAGCCAACCTTCCTCCCTGCGATTATTTGTGCAGGGTGCAAACTATAAGCTGTTTGGCTTGATTCCCAGTAATCTGCATCTCTTCGGCACTAGCAGCGGCGGCAAATTGAACCTGCTGGGAACCGACGAGCAAGCCCGCGATCAGTTCAGCCGTCTAGTTTACGGTGGGCGCGTCAGCCTATTTATCGGGCTGGTGGGGATTGCCATTTCCTTCCCGATCGGGATGTTGGTGGGTGGCATCGCAGGTTACTTTGGCGGCTGGGTTGATGTCATCCTAATGCGATTGGTTGAAGTGCTGATGACGATTCCGGGGATTTACCTCCTGATTGCCTTGGCCGCAGTGCTCCCACCGGGTCTGACCAGTTCCCAGCGATTTTTGCTCGTCACTTTCATCACGTCACTGATTAGCTGGGCGAGTCTAGCGCGGGTCATTCGGGGTCAGGTTTTGTCCATTAAGGAACGGGAATTTATCCAAGCTGCACGCGCCATGGGCGGACAGCCTTTCTATATCGTCGTGCGTCACGTTTTGCCCCAAACAGCTACTTATGTGATTATTTCCGCGACGCTGTCTGTCCCCAGTTTCATCATTGCTGAGGCAATCCTCAGCTTAATTGGGTTAGGAATTCAGCAGCCGGATCCATCCTGGGGCAATATGTTGTCCTTGGCGACCAATGCTTCAATTTTGATTTTGCAGCCCTGGCTGATCTGGGCACCAGCCGCTTTAATTGTGGTGACGGTGCTGGCGTTTAACCTGCTGGGAGACGGTTTGCGAGATGTCTTGGATCCCAGAAGCTTAGAACGGTAGCGCATAGCCTTGGGATAGCGATTGCCATCGAAGCCACGATCGCTACTTTAATCGGGTGTCTAGATGAACCAGCGATAACCGCGTCAGTTCTTGCTGAAGCGCCTGACACACTGCTTGATGGGCCTGAACGACGGCATCAATTGTGGTTGGCTCGATCGTCCCTGCTTGACTGTGTTGTTCCCCTTGCTCGGCCAACTGGACAAGGGGATAGGCCCCGATACTGGCGCTAATGGACTTTAACCCATGCAGGGCAAACTCAAGGGCGATCGGATCATCCTCTTGGGCCGCAAATTGAATCTGTTGGATTAATGTAGCGCTCGTTCTCCAGTAGCTCTGCAACATTTCACTAAAAAAACTATCATCGTCAGCGAGTTCCTTTTTCAGTTGTCGGAGATGCTGAAAATCGATCGGCAGATGGGCCGACGGAGGCTCGGAGACGCTGGTTACCGCAGGCGCTGGGGAAGGATGATCTGAAGAATTGACTGAAGGATGAATAGGTCGATCGGAATCAGGCACTTCTTTGCCAGAGGACACCGCCATATCAGCCCGACGCAGGGCATAGCGATCGAGCATTCGGCTTAAGTCCATCATGCGGAGCGGTTTGCTCAAAAAATCATCCATTCCTGCTTGCAGACAGCGATCTTGATCCTCCAGGTGACTGTTAGCCGTGAGGGCAATTAGCACAGGACGAGGCCCAGACATCTGGCAAATGCGGACAGCCGTTGCAAGACCATCTAGGCGAGGCATTTTCAAATCCAACAGCACCACGTCATAGGTCTGCTGCTGTAACGCCTCTAAAACCGCAATTCCATCCCCCACGGCATGAACGCGGTGCCCAAGGCGCTCTAGCATTTGTTTAAAGAGGTCTTGGTTGATGGGGTTGTCCTCGGCTAACAAGATGGAGAGGCTGGATAGTGGGCTTGGCAAAGCTGCGGATTGCATAGAAGGTAGTGGAAAAATAACAACAGGCTGGTGTTGGCGGAATGATTTCTAAGAGAAGCGCTGAAGGGAGTCAACCCACCAATTACGTCCTACAACTAGATTTTGCGCTTTTCAATCTACTCTTTACAATACAATTTGCTCTCTACCGTAGGTTTTGCAATGCGCCAACCCTATCCTGCGATCGAACCCTATCAATCAGGATTTCTACAAGTTTCTGACCTACACAGAATTTACTACGAACAGGTGGGTAATCCTGGGGGAAAACCCGTAATTTTTCTCCATGGTGGCCCAGGAGGGGGCAGTTTGCCGATTTATCGTCAAATGTTTGATCCCCAGCAATGGCGCATTGTTCTATTTGACCAGCGGGGTTGCGGGCGCAGTACCCCCCATGCCGAGCTACGAGAAAACACCACCTGGGATTTAGTCCAAGACATCGAAACTCTACGCGAACATTTGGAGATCGATTGCTGGACGGTGTTTGGGGGCAGTTGGGGCAGTACCCTGTCCTTAGCCTATGCCCAGACCCACCCCGATCGCTGCACAGGCTTAATCCTACGGGGAATTTTTCTGTTGCGTCGCCAGGAAATCCTTTGGTTTTACCAGTCGGGGGCGAGCTACCTATTTCCCGATGCGTGGGAGGCTTACCTTGCACCCATTCCCCCCGCAGAACAGGACGACTTACTCACCGCTTATTATCAACGACTGACCAGCGAGGATCCTCAAGTCCGTGCTACGGCAGCCCAAGCTTGGTCTGTGTGGGAGGGCTCTACCAGCAAATTATTTGTGGATCCTGATTTCCTAACAAAGTTTGGTGAACTTGAATTTGCAGAAGCCTTTGCGCGAATTGAGTGCCATTATTTTGTGAATCGAGGATTTTTTGAAACCGACGATCAACTGTTGCAGCATTGCGATCGCATTCAACACATTCCCACGGTGATTGTTCAGGGGCGTTACGACGTTGTCTGTCCCATGCGATCGGCCTGGGATCTGCACAAAGTGTTACCCCAAGCAGAATTGATTGTGGTGCCCGATGCTGGCCATTCCATGACGGAACCGGGTATCTTGACGGCGCTCTTAGATGCCACCGATCGCTTTGCCCATCAATCCATAGAATTCACCCAGTCAATGGAGTGATCTCTCGCCTGATCCATCCCCTAATCTGCGGCAGGAACATGAAGGCGTGTAGTCAAAACATAAGCAGAAAAAATCATTACTCTAAAAGACATAAGACGAACTTCAGGAAATGCTTCTGAATGAGTAGTTGTAAGGATTCATTCGTGATTGAAAGCATTTCTTCGAGGTTGTTTACAGAGAAACTTCTATCGTTCAAGAGTGTCTGAAACCCTTGTCAAATGTTGGCTCCAATACATCAATCGGTACATCTTCTCACTGTCCTATAAGTATAAGTAGATCAAATCGCCAAGTCTGATTACGAATCCCATTCATCCAAGAGCAATCTCGATCGTCATAACTTAGGTTTTTCCCGTAGTATCTGATATTGAGGCTAGTTCCATTTGCCGATTCCCATTGGTGTATGGTGTCGCCATCTAACATTTGGATTGGGCACATTAGCCATTCTTGTTTAATAGAGAGGACCACTGCATGGCAACTTACAAGGTCACGCTAATCAATGAAGCTGAAGGTTTGAACACCACGATCGACGTGGATGATGACACTTATATTCTTGACGCAGCAGAAGAAGCAGGAATTGACCTGCCCTACTCCTGCCGTGCGGGTGCTTGCTCCACCTGTGCTGGTAAAATCACCGCTGGTACCGTTGATCAGTCTGACCAGTCCTTCTTGGATGATGATCAAATCGAAGCTGGCTATGTGTTGACCTGTGTCGCATACCCCAGCTCTGATTGCACCATCATGACCCACCAAGAAGAAGCTCTGTACTAATTTGTACAATTTCTAGGCTTCTTAAACACGCAACTTCGCGCTTCTCATAGTTGCAAATTAAAGCGGGGAACTGAAACTCAGTTCCCCGCTTTGCTGATCTCAATTCCTCGCTTTGCGGCTCAATGGGTTTGGGTTACCGTGGGTTCGACGGCTAGCATTGACAGCAGGGTTGCTGATGCATCTGGCCCAACGATCGCGGGACTTCCCCAGCCTGGAACATTGAGCGATCGAATCCATGAAGCGATCGAAGCCATTGAGCGATCGCAGTCTTGGCTTGGCCAAGGCGACGAAATTAGGCCATCGACACTAGCAAACTGCTGGGCTGGGCCGGATCCCCTTGCAACTTCACGCCCCGATCGTTAGCGGCGAGGTGACGGACAATCTTATAAACCGTTTCCACATCGCTGGGAGCGTTGGCTTTGATGGCTAAATCCATCAGAGGAGCGGGCGTTTTATCCTGGGACAGCACCGTCAGAATCGTACGTTGCAGTTCCAGCACCTCAGCCGCAGCTTTCTTGCCCGCTTCCACACCGGGTTGGTGGTAGGAATTGACATTGACCAAAAAGCCGTACAGCCCCACAGCCCGTTCGTAAAGGGCAATCAGCGCACCGACAATCTCTGCCGTCACTTCTGGAACGGTTACGGTGATGGAATCCCGATCGTTGTCGTAGATGGCCTTACGAGTGCCTTGCAGCAGCCCACAAAGGTAATCCCCCGAAGTGACATTGGGTTCCACTTCGATCGATCCCTGGCTGCGATCCTTGAGCACTTCAATGAACGTGATGAAGAAATTCGGCACACCTTCCCGCAACTGTTGCACGTAGGCATGTTGATCTGTGGTGCCTTTATTCCCGTAGACGGCAATCCCTTGGTAAACCAAATTGCCATCCAGGTCGTACTGCTTACCCAAGGACTCCATGACCAATTGTTGGAGGTAGCGGCTAAACAAGAGCAAGCTGTCTTTGTAGGGCAGTACCACCATGTCTTTTTCGCCCTTGCCATTGCCGGAGAAGTACCAAGCTAGGGCCAACAGCGCGGCGGGATTGGTTTTGAGATCTGGCTGACGGGTGGCGCTGTCCATGATGTTGGCTCCCTTCAACATGGCGCGGATGTCTACACCTTGCAGGGCAGCGGGTAACAATCCCACCGCCGAGAGTTCCGAGGTGCGGCCTCCCACCCAGTCGTACATTGGGAACGTAGCCAGCCAGCCTTCCGATTGCGCGACTTGATCCAACTTGCTGCCGCCGGTGGTGATAGCGATCGCGTGTTTAGCAAAGTCAAGCCCCAGGGTTTGGTAAAGATGCTGCACTTCCAGCATGCCGTTGCGGGTTTCGGGGGTGCCGCCGGACTTGGAAATGGTAATAACTAGGGTGGTGCTGAGGCGATCCTTAAGGCGATTTAAGACCCGATCGAACCCGGCAGGATCGGTGTTGTCCAGAAAGTGGAGGTTGAGGGGGGGGGAGTCAGGAGAGAGGGCTTCGGAGACAAACTGAGGGCCAAGGGCCGAGCCGCCAATGCCGATCGACAGCACATCGGTAAACTTGGGGGCATTCGGCGGCTGAATCACGCCCTGATGCACCTTAGCGACGAAGGCATCGATCTGATCTAACGTCGTTGTAATTTCCGTTTGCAGTTCTGGGGTCGGAGCTAGTTCCGGAGTGCGCAGCCAGTAATGCCCGACCATACGATTTTCATCGGGATTCGCGATCGCGCCAGCCTCCAGATCTGCCATTGATTGGAATGCTTGGGTCAACTTGGGTTGCATTTGCGCGACAAAGGCATCATCAAAGCGCATGCGACTGATATCGACATACAAGCCCAATCCCTCGTGGTAATACAGCCAATCTTGGTAGCGTTGCCACAGTTCAGTAGGATCCAGCATAGTATTATGCATTATTGTTATCTCCTTCTCTCACTCCACTGACCAGTGTATTCGGCCTCCAGCCTATCGACTTAACAGTAGCGGGAAAGTTTAATGTGAGCAAAAAGTCATCGAACCCTGAATAAGTACCTAAACGATGACATAGCACCCAGCAATGGCGAGTTGATCGTCTACCGATTAAGCAGACGATTAACGGCAACTATCCCCCCTTAGCCCACGATCTCGGGAAACGTCCGCCTTCATCCGGCCTCTTCTCCCGGCTCAAGTTTCTCAGCTAAAGTTTCCTAGCTAAAGCCTCAGGGCTCAAACCTCCTTAAACTTCTGGTTTGGGAAGCACCCGCAGAAACTTAATGATCTGTCCCGTCACTTCAATGCTGATCAAATGCTCCGCTAGGGTGAAGCGATAGAAAATTCCGCTATTCCCCATCTGCCGAAAGTCGGGCAATAGTTGAAGATGATTGGTTTGAAAAAAGTCGCTGAAGACAAATTCTTGAACCTGCTGGCGGACAACCAGTGGTAATTGTTTAAGATCCAGGATAAAGGAACGTTCGTAAAGCACTTCAACACTGGCATTGGCTGCTTTGTTAGTCACTGCTTTGTGGGTGACGGCTTTGCTAGTCGATTCAACGCTCCTTGGCCCAGAGGGGGAATTACTACTCATCGGGATTCAGGAACTTCAATGGGTTGAGTTAAGAGGACGATCGCTTCTTCGCGGGTCAGCATGTCCCCAGGTTGGAGGGTTTCCTTGGCTGTCTCGATCGCACTGAGCATATAAAGATCGTAATAGTGAGTTTTCATAACATCCCACATCACAGTTAGCTGATCGGCGGTCAACCCGTTAATCAGATTGTGGGCGCGATGGCGAAGGGACTGCATGGTTTAGCCGAGAGGAGGATCTAAATCCAGCATACCCACTTTTTCTGTAGACTGACCGTAATTTAACCTAAAATCAATTCCACTCCACCTACAATCAATTCCATGCCTAGGTTCGGTGAGACAACCGCTCCTACTTGGTTCGATCGAATTTTTTCTCCTGCGTAATCCCTATGCTCAACTATCTGTTTTCCTTTGATCCTGGAATTCTGAACTATGTGGCGTTTCTGCTGACCAGTATGGCCATTTACGGTCTAATGGGTCTGGGACTGAATTTGCAGTGGGGTTTTACAGGGCTAATTAACTTTGGGATTGCGGGCTTTGTGGCGGTGGGCGCTTATGTAACCGTCATTTTAAGTTTGACCCAGGTACCGATCATATTAGCCATGCTGGCAGGGGGCTTTGTCGCGGCTCTGTTTGGTCTGCTCATGGGCTTTGCCACCCTGCGGCTCCGGGAGGATTATTTGGCGATCGTGACGATCGGGGCATCGGAACTGGTTCGCCTAGTTTTCAATAATGAGGAACTGTATGACAGTCGCCCCGGCTCCATGGGCATTAATGGGTTTCCGCTGCCTTTGGAAAGTTTTCGGCCTACGACATTCACGCGGGTCGGCATGGTTGCGATCGTCACAGTCATTTTTGGTCTAGCCCTGTGGCAACTATGGCAATGGGCTAATCGGCGCTTAAAATCTGCAGCCCAAAAACAAAAAGTGGCCATTACAGCCGTAGCGGTACTAGCAGGATTGCTGGGGTTGCGGGCCTATGTGGTAACGGCCATTTCCCTGTCCAATTTCCGCGCGAATCAGGCTGGAAATGGGTTGTTGTTTGTGGCGTTAATTGTAACCGCGATCGCCTTTTGGGTGGTAGAACGCTTAATTCGATCGCCCTGGGGCCGGGTCTTGAAAGCCATTCGAGAGGACGAAGAAATTGCCAAGGCGCTGGGTAAAAATGTCTTTGCCTACAAACTTCAGTCGCTCATGATTGGCGGTTTTCTAACGGGCATTGGTGGGGCGTTATACGCTTGGCAACAGAGCAATGTTTACCCGGATAACTTTCGATCGAATTTGACCTTTAATGTTTGGATTTTGATGGTACTTGGGGGTGCAGGAACCAATCCAGGCGTGTTGTTAGGCGCAGTCATCTTTTGGATGTATACCGCACTGACACGGGATTTAAATCAGATTTTGCCCTTCCCCACCGTGCAGATTGATGCGTTTCGGATGGTGTTTATTGGATTGTTATTGATTGGCCTGATGGTGTGGCGGCCCCAGGGCATTTTAGGCAATCGCGATGAGCTGACTTTAGGGAAATAATTCGAACTTGCCCCTTTCATATTTCCCATACTTTTACAGCCAAAAGTTTAGTTGACTACAGCCATTCTTTGAGCTCCTTGTCAATCCTATATTTTTGTGTGTAAATCAGGGTTGAAGAAAAATAATTTTATAGCTAAATTATTTTGTGCCAACTGATTTTCTCGAAATTACTTCTCATGCTTCATACTTCACGCTCATTAGTTGCCTTGGTAATCACGATAATGTTTTTAGGACAGTTTTCTTCTATTGCTGCCCCTAAACCTAAACCTAAGCCCAAGCCCAAATTACAGTCAACATCGTTATGTGCTAGTCAACCTGTAGAACTGATTCAACAGTGGAAAATCTGTGTGGTTCAGGTTGCTTTTCCAGGTCAAACATTAAAAACTGAATACGAAGAACTAACAGCGAAAGGTACATGGGCAGCAGTTAAGCTCAGCATCACTAACCGAACTCAGAGCACAATCAATCTAGAAGGGTTTTACGAGAACAATTCTAAGTTAATTGATACTCGTCCTGGTAGAACATATGTTGTAGACTATGGTGCGTCTTCAAGTTATACAGACTTCGATACCACGAAGCCCTTTACTCCTAACGAAACAAGGACAATCACGCTACTCTATGATGTACCGCGAAATGCATCTTTAGGACAGATAGAAGTTGATGCTTTTCCAACGCCGATTCGGCTGTCCTTAACCCGTTAATTATTGGTTGAACAAAAACCTGCATACTCCAGCACACTCAATCAAGTCAGTGCTCGGAGTATGGTTTTTGGTATTCTAGGTATGCAGTCCGTGAAGTTGCTTTCTCCGCAGTCCACTTTCTGATGTAAGTAACTCCCAGTAATTCAGATTAAGGAAATTGAACTATGGCACTGCTTTCTGCATCTGGTTTAGTGAAAACCTTTGGTGGTGTCACAGCTGTTGACAGCGCTGATCTTGAAGTTGCAACGGGTAGCATTACTGGCCTCATTGGCCCAAATGGTGCAGGCAAGACAACATTATTTAATCTGTTGTCTAACTTTATTGCCCCCGATCGCGGCCAAGTGATGTTTAACGGACGTTCGATCGAACGGTTACAGCCCCACGAAATTGCGCGATTGGGCATGGTACGAACCTTCCAAGTCGCCCGCACCCTATCCCGACTCTCGGTTCTAGAAAATTTGCTACTGGCCACACAACAGCAAACCGGAGAAAAGTTCTGGCAGGTTTGGCTACAACCGGGAAAAATTGCTACGGAAGAACAGCAATCCCGCGATCGCGCCATGGAGATTCTGGAGTCGATCGGGCTAGCCCACAAAGCTCAGGACTATGCAGGGGGACTCTCTGGCGGTCAACGCAAGCTGCTAGAAATTGGCCGTGCCCTGATGACCCGCCCAAAACTGATTTTGCTGGATGAACCTGCCGCCGGGGTGAACCCAACCCTGATTAACCAGATTTGCGAATACATCACCTACTGGAATCAGCAAGGGTTGTCGTTCCTGATCATCGAACACAACATGGATGTAATTATGTCCCTGTGCGATCGGGTCTGGGTGCTGGCGGAAGGCAAAAACCTCGCTGTCGGGACACCCCAGGAAATCCAAACCAATACTCAGGTGTTAGAAGCCTACCTCGGTAATTAGGCTCGTAATACCAAATTGATTAATTAATGCTACAGATAATGCTACAGATCCGATCCCCCCTAGCCCCCCTTTTTAAGGGGGGAATTCAGGCAAATTCTTTCAAAGTCCCCCTTTTTAAGGGGGATTTAGGGGGATCGTTATGTGTTGCAATTACTAGTTGATTTGGTATAACCCTACAGCCCCAGCCGTTTCTTGACTTGTTTGAACACTTGGTACATCTCCGGTAATCGGCTATAGATAGCCGAAGATTTGAGGTAAATCTTGTGATCCACTGCTGGATAGCCTGAAACAATTTGACCTGGGGGAATGCTATTGTGAACACCGGCTTTAGATGACGCGATCGCCCCCTCGCCGATCGTGATGTTGTTACCCACGCCCACTTGCCCCGCCAACGTGACCCGATCGCCTAGGGTCGTGCCGCCCGCAATGCCCACCTGAGCCGCCATGACACAACCCTGACCCACAGTGACGCCATGGCCAATGTGCACCATATTATCCAGTTTGGTGTCTCGCTTGAGCCGCGTTTCCCCCACCGCAGGCCGATCGATCGTGCAATTGCAGCCAATTTCTACCAGATCTTCCAGTACCACATAGCCGGATTGATTCATTTTGTACCAACCGTTGGGCGTGGGAACGTAGCCAAAGCCTTCTCCCCCAATCACAGAACCACTATTGACTAAACAGTCATGGCCAATCTGCGTGCGCTCTTGAACCGTACAGTTAGCATGCAAAGTAACCCGATCGCCGATCGTCACGTTGGGATAAATGACAACATTGGGATGAATAACAGCATCATCACCAATCACAACATTTGCGCCAACAGCCACATTTGCACCAATGGCTGCCCGATCGCCAATTGTTGCTGTGGGGTCAATCACAGCGCTGGGATGAATACTGGGTGCGGGTTTGTAGGGTTGATAGAACAGACCGATCGCTTGGGCAAAGGCTAATCGGGGATGTTTCACTTCAATCCAGGCCAATCCCCGATCGGTGGCTTGGGCTTGTAAGGCTTCCTGGGAGGGCAGAATTAAGGCACTGGCTTGGGTGGTCGTGATTTTGGCTGCAAATCTTGTACCTTCCACATAGCTGAGGTGACCAGCCTTGGCTTGGTCGATCGCCGCGATTCCGGTAATGTCCAAGGCGCGATCGCCGTTGAACTGAGTTGCCCCCAACCGATCAATAATCTCACCGAATTTCATGGTTTTTTCTAGCCCACCTGTGCCACTGACCCAACTAAGTGATCTAAGTTATCATGCGCGCTGCAGTCTAGCATGATTCGACTACTTTCGGTTGTCCCCCAGGAATTGATATAGTACAATTGATCTATCCTTGAACCGTCAATTTTCGGCTGTAACTTTGCCGCCCTAGACAAGAGTTGGTCAATTAAAGCTTGGTTCATGGCGCTTAATGGATGAACTTGGTTAATGAACTTGGTTAATGAACTTGGTGGATAAACTTTGTTAACAACTCCGTGGCTTTACCGTTACCAGCGGGAACATTAACCCAGGGATGTGCTACTCCCCCTTTTACCCAGCCCCCCCTTTACCCAGCCCCCCCTTTGCCTATGAATTGGACTGCCGAGCAAATCCTGGCCCTCGCCCCAGACGCCACCTCCGCCAAAAACGGTCAGAGTTTAGCCACTGGGCGGAAATGGCAGAATTGTGGTCGATCGGAGTCTGTAGCTTGGGGAGAATGCCAAGGCAGCGGCAGCAAACCCTACCGCACCCAAATTGATTTAGCTGAACCTGCCTTTCGGTGCAGTTGCCCCAGTCGCAAGTTTCCCTGTAAGCATGGCTTGGGATTGTTCTTGCTGCTAGCCCAATCCGACTCGTTGTTTACAGACCCCACACCACCCGACTGGGTGCAGGAATGGCTGGAAAGTCGCCACCAGCGCCAAGCCAAACAACAGGAAAAAGCCGCCGAAAAAGCCGCCACGATCGCCGATCCCCAAGCCCAAGCCAAACGGCAGGAAAAACGAGCCAAAAAGGTAGATGCTGGGGTGGCTGAGCTACAACAATGGCTCGCGGATTTGCTGCGCCGGGGGCTAGCCAGCGCTGCGGAACTGTCCTATCAGCAATGGGAGCAGGTGGCGGCGAGGATGGTGGATGCCCAAGCACCAGGGTTAGCCAGACGCCTACAAGCCATGGCAGGAACGGCCCATTCCGGCACTGGCTGGCCAGAACGGTTACTCAGCCAACTGGGAGCCCTCCATTTATTGCTGGAGAGTTACCAGCGCTTAGAGACTCTGCCGCCTGCCCTACAGGCCGATGTGCGATCGCAGATAGGTTGGACGATGAGCCAAGAGGAAGTTTTGGCTACGGCGCAGGTGGTGACCGATCACTGGGTCGTTTTGGGGCAGCGGGACGAGGTGGAAGATCCCTTACGCATTCGTCGGATTTGGCTCCAGGGCGTCACGAGTCAAACCCTAGCGCTCATTCTGCTCTTTGCCCACGGGAAACAGCCCTTTGAGGTCAGTTTTCTCCCCGGCACGGTGGTGCCAGCGGAACTGGCGTTTTTTCCCAGTACCTATCCCCAGCGGGCGATCGTGCAATCCCGATCGGACACCTTAGAAGCCATTACCCCCGCGATCATTGCTAAAACCGCCCACATTGTTGATTTATTCGCCCAGTACAGCCACGCCCTCAGTCAGCAGCCTTGGCTGGAAAGGCTTGTAGTGACCTTGCAGGCGGTGACGGTGGTGCAGAGGCAGGGGCAGGGGGCTGTCTGCGATCGACACAATAACGCCCTGCCAATTGGGGCGAACTATCCCACCCTGTGGGAACTGATCGCGCTAGGAGGGGGCCACGCGATCGATCTGACGGGCGAGTGGAATGGCAGTGAGTTCTATCCGCTGTCGGCTTGGGTGCAGGGTGAATTTGTGGTGCTGTAGGCAGGAGAAACAAGATGGCTGATGGAACTCTTTGGCAAACGTTGGTGGCGGCTGCGCTGATCGGCACCGATCGCCAAACGCCGCCGGAACTCGTGGATTCCAGTGCGATCGGGCAATTTTTGACCCAGTTGCCGCCTGCTCCTCAGGAGGTTGCGCTCCTCCAGCAGGCCGCAGCTCTGACGCTCTATGGCAAAGCGGGTCAGAAACCGACTCAGCTCAACGCCCCCGCCCCGATTGCCTGTGACCTCGCGGATTTACCGCCTGCACCCCCGTCTACGCTGTCCTATTTGCACCAAACCATTCGCGGCGATCGCCCTGCATTCTTACCGGAATGTTTAAGCTTGGTGGCTCGGGCGGGTTGGCGCATTCCCGATCGCTTGCTGCCTGCATTGCTCGATCGAGGTGCGAAGCAATCGGAACTCCAACCCGTGATTCTGCCCGTTCTGGGACAGCGGGGTCGCTGGTTAGCCCAGCAGCAAGAAATCTGGAACTATGCGATCGTCACTTCGGAGAACGGGCTCCTGGATGATACGATTTGGGACACAGGCAAGCGAGCACAGCGAATACAATACCTACAACAGTTACGGCAACAGGATTCCGAACAGGCCAGGATGCTGTTAGAAAGTTCGATCGCCCAGGAATCCGCTAAGGATCGTGCTGCCTTTTTGAAAATTCTACAAATCGATTTAAGTGACGCTGATTTGCCGTTGTTGGAACAGTGTTTACGCGATCGTAGCCAGGAAGTGCAACAGGTGGCGATCGGGTTACTAACGCAGTTGCCGCAATCCACCCTGTGTCAGTTGGCGATTTCCGTCCTGCAAGGGGCGATCGACCTGCCAGGATTGGCTACGGGGCAGGTGGAAGTGAATCTACCCAAAAATCTAGAGGCCACCTTAAAACCCTTCAAAGTCGCAAAAATTTCCCCGCTCTCCACCGATCTCAAACTGGGGAAAACGGCGATGGAATTGGCACAAATCATCAGTTGGGTGCCCCTAGCCAGTTGGCCGGAACAGTTTAAGATCACCCTCTCCGACTTGCTGGAACAAACCACCCATAGTCCTTGGCGCAATGCGATCGTCACGGGTTTAGTCCATGCCGCCGTCAATCAATGCCATGCGATCGTTGCGGCGGAGTTGCTGCGCTATCTTCCCGAAGCCGATTCATTGCTGTTTCCCTTACTCTCTGCCGAGCAAGCCAATCAATTGCTCCAGTACTGTTATGCCCAAGGGGAGCAGGAGCGTTTGGGACGACTCGTTCAGGATTCTACCCAGCCTTGGAATGCTGCTGTGACGGAAATTGCTATTGCAATGATTGCGGAAAAACTACAATCCAAGAGCCAACTGTGGACGATCTTCTATTGGCTGAATGACAAGTTAGTTACCCAATTCGATCTCACTCAGATAACGGTTATTAAATCGCTAAAAGCATTGAGATCGGAAGACCATTACACCCAGCAGCAACTGGAGAAAATTTACGAACTGGTGCGATTTCGTCAGGATATGGTGCAAGCGCTGCAACCGGAATCTGGATAAGCAATCCCACCGGTCTTTCCCCTCTCGACCAGGGTTCCCTTCAGTCCTTATTTCCCATTCTTCAATTTTCATCACTATGGCAACGGCACAATCAAAAACCAAAGCCCAAACGGCTGAATCTACTGCTGAATCCACTGCTAAGCAAGTCCTGCGGCAACATGCGGAAGAACAGTATGCCCACGAATTGGCCGCGCTGGCGGAGCAGGATACCCACCATCGTCCCCCCAACTGGCAGTTGTCTCCCTGGGCTGTGGCCACCTATTTACTGGGCGGCACCCTGGATAACGGCGTCGAAATTTCCCCGAAATACATTGGTAATCGACGGCTGATGGAAATCGCGATCGCCACCTTGACCACCGATCGGGCATTGTTGCTCTACGGCGTACCCGGAACGGCCAAATCCTGGGTGTCAGAGCATTTGAGCGCGGCCATTTCCGGTGACTCTACGCTGCTGATTCAGGGCACCGCTGGCATTAGTGAAGAAGCCATTCGCTACGGCTGGAACTACGCCAAATTGCTTGCGGAAGGCCCATCGCCGGAGGCCGTCGTTTACAGTCCCATGATGCGGGCCATGGAAACGGGAAAGATTGCACGGGTGGAAGAACTGACGCGCATTCCCTCCGATGTGCAGGATACGTTAATCACCGTGTTGTCGGAAAAAACGCTGCCGATCGCGGAACTCAACACCGAACTGCAAGCGCAACGGGGCTTTAACGTGATTGCAACGGCAAATAACCGCGATCGCGGGGTCAATGAACTGTCCAGCGCCCTCAAACGCCGCTTTAATACCGTCATTTTGCCCGTCCCCAATTCGATCGAAGAAGAAGTGGATATTGTCCAACGGCGGGTGACCAGTCTGGGCCGAGCCTTGGAACTACCGGGGGAAACGCCTGCTTTGGAAGAAATTCGGCGAGTCGTGACGATTTTTCGGGAACTGCGCCACGGCCTTTCCGAAGATGGTAAAACCAAGCTGAAATCGCCCACGGGTACCCTCAGCACCGCAGAAGCCATTTCCGTGATGAGTAGTGGCATGGCCTTGGCAGCCCACTTCGGCGACGGGACTCTTCAGGCCAGCGACCTAGTGTCTGGATTGGTCGGCGCGATCGTCAAGGATCCCGTCCAGGATCAGGTGGTGTGGAAGGAGTATCTGGAAACGATCGTCAAGGAGCGGGAAGGCTGGAAAGACTTGTATCGCGCTAGCCGTGAAGTGCTCTAGGCAGGGTGAGGTTATGACCATCCATATTTTTGGGATTCGCCACCACGGCCCTGGCTCAGCCCACAGTCTCAAGCAGGCGTTGCAGGCGTTGGAACCGGATATTGTGCTGATTGAAGGGCCGCCGGATGCCGATGCCTTAATCCCGATCGCGGCACAGGCCGGAATGAAGCCCCCCGTGGCCCTGCTGATCTATGCCACGGAGCAACCCCAGCAGGCAGTCTACTATCCCTTTGCGGAATTTTCGCCGGAATGGCAAGGGCTGCAATATGCCTTAGCCCGTGGGATTGCTGTCCAGTTTATGGACTTGCCCCAGGCGTATCAACTCCAGGTATTAGAGGCAGAAATTGAAGACACGATCGAAGCATTAAATGAAAGCGAAACTGGAACAATCCCTGAAATCACGGATGAGACAGCAGCACCTACTAATCCATCAATCACTCCAGACATTCTCGAAACCCTAACCGACCAGGGCGAATTCCTGCCCGATCCGCTGGATTGGCTCGCGAAAGCAGCCGGGGATAGTGATGCGGAATGCTGGTGGGAACGGCTAGTGGAACAGCGACAAGATAGTACGGATTTATTCCAGGCAATCCTGGAAGCCATGCAGGCGCTACGATCGGAATTGCCAGACCTCCGCAACACGCAACGGGAACAGCAACGGGAAGCCTTCATGCGGACGACCATTCGCAATGCCCAAAAACAAGGCTTTAGCAAAATTGCGGTGGTCTGTGGGGCGTGGCATGCCCCCGCCTTAGCTGAAATGCTCCCGGTCAAGCAGGATCAAGCGTTATTGAAGGGACTGACCAAAACAAAGGTCAGCGCCACTTGGATTCCCTGGACTCAGGGCCGCTTAGCCTTGCGAACGGGCTACGGCGCGGGAATTGAATCTCCGGGCTGGTACCAGCACCTCTGGCAATCCTACAACCCCCAGCCGAAACGGCGATCGCAGGCCATTTCCGCCGACCCCAAAACGCTGATCAGTACTCGCTGGCTGACCCACGTGGCCCGTTTGTTACGCAAACAGGGGCTGGATGCTTCCTCCGCCAGCGTGATTGAAGCGATCCGGCTGGCGGAATCCTTGGCCGCCCTGCGCCACTATCCCTTACCTGGACTTGCAGAGTTGAATGAAGCCACCCAAACGGTGCTGTGTTTTGGGGATGAGTTGCCCATGCGGGTGATCCATGAGCAGTTGATTATCAACGATCGCCTGGGAAAAGTGCCCAGCGAGACGCCCATGGTCCCCTTGCAGCAGGATTTGCAACGCTGGCAGAAGCGGCTACGACTCAAGCCCAGTCCGGAACTGAAGGAATTAGTCCTGGATCTGCGGCAGGAAACGGATCTGCTGCGATCGCACCTGTTCCATCGCTTAAATCTGCTGGGAATTCCCTGGGGCAAGGCACAAACGACCCGCAGCAAAGGCACCTTTAAGGAAGGCTGGGCGATCGTCTGGAAGCCCCAATTTGAAGTGCAATTGATTGAAAAAGGCACCTGGGGAAATACGCTGGAAGTGGCTGCGACAGCCTATCTGGGGCATCTGGCCCAAACCGCTGATAATCTCCCCGCGCTCACGGAACTGCTCGATCGGGCGTTGTTGGCGGATTTAACGTCAGCCATTCCGACCCTAATGCAGCGGATTCAAGCAGAGGCCGCGATCGCCCAGGATATTTCTCATTTAATGAATGCGGTGCCGCCCCTGGCCCAAGTGATGCGCTACGGCAATGTGCGATCCTTTAACGCAGACACCTTGTACCCGATCGTCCAGGGATTGGTGACTCGCATTTGCATCAGTTTGCCCCTCGCCTGCGGCAATCTGGATGACGATGCAGCGGCGCA
Organism: Alkalinema pantanalense CENA528; assembly: GCF_050753345.1. Lineage (NCBI taxonomy): Bacteria > Bacillati > Cyanobacteriota > Cyanophyceae > Leptolyngbyales > Leptolyngbyaceae > Alkalinema > Alkalinema pantanalense. The sequence goes on from NZ_JBLZFX010000032.1 coordinate 22,950, forward strand.
AATGGATCAGCACCTGATTGCGGTCAATCAAGCCATTAACCTGTTGCAACTGCCGGATTTGACCGAATCCTGGCAACGGGTGCTGCAACAATTAGCGGATCAAAGTAATTTAACCGGGCTGATTGCGGGGCGTTGTTGTCGGTTGCTGCTGGATGCGGGGATCCTGACTGCGGATACTGTCGCCGATCGCTTAAGCGTAGCGCTGTCGATCGCCAATCAACCGGCCCAATCTGCGGCTTGGATTAGCGGCCTCTTAAAGGGCAGTGGGCTGTTATTGCTCCACAATCACGTTTTGTTGCAAGTCATAGATGATTGGTTGAGCCAGCTTGCGGCGGATCATTTTTCATCAGTCTTGCCCTTGTTACGTCGAACCTTTTCGGATTTTCCCGCTGCGGAACGGCGGCAAATGGGGCAACAGGTGCGGCAAGGATTCGGCCATGGCCGTCCAGCGGAAATGGTTAATTTGGATCTTGACTACGATCGAGCCAATGCTGTAATTCCTATGCTTCAGCTTCTCTTGGGGCCACGATCGGGATAGGAATGCAAATTGGAATAGTAATGCTAAATTAACGCTCTTTTGATCATCAATCTCAAGCATCTACATCACTGTACAGCCTTCACTGAAATATGGAAATGAATAGCCATCCCCTCTCGGAAACAGAACGATTACGACGTTGGCGCTTGATTCTCGGTGGCGGGGAAGCGGATGGCATTGGGGCTGGGGCTGGTTATGGTGAGAGTGGGGCAGGTAGCGATGGCGATGCATTAACCCTAGGAACCGCCGATCGTGCCATGGATCAAGCCCTGGAAGCCCTTTACAATAGCGATCGCTCCGGTGGACTCGGCAGCAGTGCGCCCAAGGTAGCCCGGTGGCTGGGGGATATTCGTCAATATTTTCCCAGTTCCGTGGTGCGGGTGATGCAGCAGGATGCTTTGGAACGGCTGAATTTGCAGCAAATGCTCCTAGAACCGGAGATGCTGGAGGCGATCGAACCGGATGTTCACATGGTGGCTAACCTGGTGTCCTTGAGTCACATCATGCCTAGCCGCACGAAGGAAACCGCGCGAATCGTGGTGCGGCGGGTGGTGGAAGAATTGCAACGCAAATTAGAGCAACCCACCCGCCAAGCGGTCATGGGCAGCTTGAATCGATCGATCCGCAACCGCCGTCCCCGCCACAGCGAAATTGATTGGAATCGCACCATCCGCGCCAACCTCAAGCATTACCAACCGGCCCACAAAACGATTATTCCCCAAACGCGCATTGGCTTTGGCCGCAAACAATCTGCCCTGCGGGATATCATTCTTTGCGTTGACCAAAGTGGTTCCATGGCGACTTCCGTGGTATACGCCAGCATTTTTAGTGCTGTCCTGGCTTCCTTGGCTGCGGTGAAAACCCAGATGGTGGTGTTTGATACCGCCGTTGTGGATTTGAGTGAACTCCTACAAGATCCCGTCGAAGTGTTATTTGGCACGCAGTTGGGCGGTGGAACGGACATTAACCGTGCCCTTTCCTATTGCCAAGGGTTAGTCCGTCAGCCCCAGGACACGATTTTAGTGTTAATCAGTGATTTGTACGAAGGGGGCGATAATGCGGCTATGCGGAAGCGGGTGGCAACGTTGGTCAACAGTGGCGTTCAGGTGATTGCCCTGCTCGCGCTGAATGATGAAGGGAAACCCTGCTATTGCCATCAAAATGCCAAAGCCTTTGCCGCCATGGACATCCCCAGTTTTAGCTGCACGCCTGACCTGTTTCCAGATTTGATGGCCGCCGCGATCGCCCGCCGTGATCTGAATCAATGGGCTGCGACCCAATCGATCACGATCGGCTAACCGAATAACTCCGCCTGCTGCTGCAACGCCTCATTCCCAATGAGCCCCCAAGGGAACCATCACCATTTCGAGCCAATTAACCCGTTAGATTCAGTCAATGCAGGTTGTAACGCCAGCGCTTCCTCCTCCGGAGACAGATTTACGGTCTGTGAGGAGGAAAGGTCAAGCAATTCCGGGGTCGTTCGATAAATTTGAACCGCAGCAATCCCAACCCCAAAAATTGTCCAAATCCAAATTGCACCCGTTGGCCCTTCAATGATCACCTCAAAGGTCGTCGTTGTCATAAATGCCAACCAATAGGTCAGCAAGGTCATAAACAACCCAGACCAGTATTTCAATCCCCGCAGCCGACTATGAATATAGGCTAACAAAATCGTACTGCCCCAACTCGCCTGGGTGCACAACCAAAGAATAAAACCGGGCACTCCCGTTCTGGCTAAGAAATTAATGTGGCCATTGTGAGGACTTCGCAATACTCCATTTTGGAAGGGATCAAAGCCATCCACCGTTGCAAGGTTAATGCCAAATCCTCGCCCAGTCCAAAAATATTCGCCGTTAAACGTATAGTCAATAATCTTAGCCCACCACTTTTGTCGCCACTCTTTTGTCCCTTGGTAGCGGGTTGATCCTTCATCGGAAAAAATAGTTGCAACCTTAGCAGAAACCACCTCAATCAAACTGGGATTCAAAGCCACGATAAAAGTTAAGGCAATTCCAACAACAATCAAAATTTGCCAAAGTCGTTTACTTTGAATTTGATTAACTCCAACCACTAAAAAAGCAAGCGCAAAGGCAACGGTTCCCGATCGGTTAGCCTGGGAACCCACATACCCCACATTCAGTAAGAAAAGTATTAAAAATGCAGCGATCGGGGGTTTGAGGGCAACAAAAAAAGCAAGACAGCCCGCTAAATGGGCCATAGCATCTGCAATTTTGATGTCAACCACCTTTGCGGGTGCCCCTGGAATATCTGGAGCAATTCCTGCTTGATAAATCGTCCAAGTGATTGGCAAAATCAGTAGAAAAGCAATAATAAAGCTGCGATATCGCCGCAGTAAAAATAGTAATAAATCTGGCTTGGCAGTCAGAAGAATCGCAATGATAAAGGCATAGAAACTGTAATAGTACATTGCGGCATCTCGAATCGAATCAATGCCGTACTTAGGAACATAGGGAATCGTTTGTAGAATGCACCAAATAACAAAAATCGCCAGGAAACAGGGGGCAGGCTGACGGAATAGTTGAGGTAAGTGATGCCCTATCAGCTTGGACAAAGAACGATTCAAGATCAGAGTCATGAATCCCAAAAATAGGGTGAATTCGCCAATGTACAGCGGCGCAACCCCCACATAGGAAAATCCCCGGCCAAACAAGGAGTAGCCCAGCAAAACCCAAGTATGCCACCCTAGAAATCGTCGGCTAATTCCTAACTTCTTCATGGTTCTGCCTTACCAGTTTGGAGGAACGAGATTGGAGAATCTTGGCGTAGGTTGTTGTCAGTAATTGAGCACGGTTGGCCCAGCGGTAATGCTGTTGAATACGGGTTCTGCCCGCTGCTCCCATGTTCTCCCGGAGGACGCGATCGCTGGCAATTTGTTCCATGGCCTGGGCCAAGTCTTGAATTGCCTGATCGGGATCGTGAGCAGGCACTTTAAACCCGGTTGCTGAGGTAACTTGCGTTCCTGGCCCTCCCAAATCTAAGCAAATAACAGGCCGCCCCGTTGCCATGGCTTCTAGACAGACCCAACCACCGGAATCATGAAGACTCGGATGTACCAACGCATGGGACTGAGCCAGTTTTTGCAGCCCTTCTGCCCGAGGTAATTTACCCAGAAACTGAACCCGATCGGTTAACCCTAGGGAACTGACCAATTCCTTCAGTCGCCCTTCCTCGGGGCCTTCCCCCAAAATCCAATAGGTCGCATTGGGAAGATTAGCTTGGGCAAAGGCTTGGATGCCGAGGTGAAAGCCCTTCCAATGCAGTAAGCGTCCCATACTGATAAATTGAATCTTGTCCTGGTTCGGCAATTTGTATTGATTCAATTGCTCAATTTCAGAATCAATTATCCCAGATTCACTGAGAATTTCTACCTTGGGAACCGCTAAGGCTTGCATTCGCTTTTCTGTGTCTTGGGTGGTAACCCACACTAGGGCACTGCGTCTCACAGTCAGCCATAGGAAAGGATCCCATTCACCAACCCGTTTAGCCAAGGCGCGAATTCGTTCGAACCATTGCTCCTTGGGTTTAAACGTCGCTAGAAAAGGTTCTGGTGCAATTTCTGCCCCTCCCACTGGCCCGAAGATAAAGGGAATCGGTAGAAAAGACAGAAAACTGGGATTGTAATAGCGGACGTAGGTAACGTGCTGGGCAATATCCAACTGATGCTGTTTATGCAGCGATCGCGCGACGAAATAGGCTTTAATTTGCCAGAGATAATAATGTAAATTCACTGACCAAGTGTAATGCTTGCCTTCCTGGCTCCAGTCATAAATCCAACCGAAGGGATCGAGATAAACCACCGTGAGGTTGGGTTGCGGGTTCTGAGCTAATTCCGCTTCAATACCAGCCCGGTGGGCGGCGGTCGTCAGCACGTACACTTGATGCGGTTCTGGCTGCTGAACTGAGGAATACTGAGCCAAGGCCAAGGCCACATTCCACCCAACTCCCGGTTCCGATCCCCGGTTGGGTTCACAGGCATAGGCAGAGAGCAAGATTTTCATACAGCCTCCAAACGACGGTACTGTTGCAATGCTCTTTGAGCAATTTGCTCCCACTGTAAATTTTCCAGAGCATATTGGCGACCTTTTAAGCCCATCTCGGGCCAACGATCGCGACAATTCCCAAGCTGTTGCATCCCCTGACAAATGCTCTCCCCACTGGCTTGCACCACCACCCCACAACCACTGGCTTGGATATGGGTGGCAATGCCTGCGACATCTGAAACGAGTAGGACGCGCCCGGCCAACATCGCTTCTAAGGCCGAAAGACTAAAGCCTTCAAACCGGGAGGGCATACAAAAGACATCATACTGAACTGCTAACTGAGAGGGGCTGGTGTGGTAGTCCGGGGGTAGAAACTTCACAGTTCCTGTTAAATGTAATCGTTCTACTTGGGCTTCTAGGCTGGCCCGATCGCCCCAATCCGCGCCTTGAATAGTCAAGTCACTGGGAATGGATGTCGATTTTTGATATTGGGCAAAGGCATCAATCAGTAGATCGAGTCCTTTGTTGTAAGCATCCAAGCGTCCCAGAAAGAAAAATCGAGTAACCGGGTTGGGGTGCTCGGGGTTATTGCGTTGCCATTGCAATTCCGTCTCTGGCAGCACATCTTGGGCTTCAAAACCGTTGGGTAAGTCTAAAATCGGCCTGTGAATCCCAAGCCGAGTTAACCATTGCTTGTGCTGGGCATCCAATACCTGAATTGCCCTGGCCTGTTGCAATAATCGTTTTTCCACTAAAAACCAGTAGGGCCACTTGAGATGGGCATTTTTCTGGAAGATTGCTGGGTGATAGGGATCGTGGGGAGCCACAATGTAGGGAACTCGCAATTTCCGGAGTTGCTGAGCCACAGCGAAGACACTGCGATGGAAAATACCATTGAGAAGCACGATCGCCTCCTCTGCCCTTGCCTGACTAAATTGAGTCTGGAGAAATTGTTGCAGTTCCGGGGCAAGGTTCCAACTGGGCGAAGAACTGGCGCTAGGAAAGCAGTGGATCTCATAGCCTTCCGGAGTTATCCGTTGTCCCGCAGGATTGCCTTCACAGAGCACCGTCACCGAACTGCCCTGTTTGACCAAGCCGGAGGCCAACCCATGGACAGCTTTGCTGACTCCTTCGGAGCGGGGATCTTTATCAAAGGGAAAATGCTTTAAATAGCAGTAAATCTTCATCTCGGTGCTCCTCTTCCCTAACGCAACCAGCCTGACAGTGAACTTAATCTTTCCAACGACTTACGGAGGGCAATAAATCTGACATCTTTTGACTCAGCGGAACCCTTTGTGGGGAGAGGGCTGGCTCCTGTTCCAGTAAATCCTCAAAGAGTCGGGTGTAATAGGTTGCCTGTTTCACATAGTCGAAGTTGGCGACGGCCTGCGATCGTGCGGTTCGCCGGAGGTGGGCATGGCGCTCTGGATCCTGAAGTACCCAGGCAATGCCCCGCGCCAAATCATCAATCTCATAGGCCCTCGCCAGATAGCCACTTTGTTGGTGGGCCACAATGTCTTTGATACCTGTGGCATTGAAGCCAACAACAGGAGTGCCACAGGCAATGGCTTCACAGGCCGTGTGGCCAAAGGCTTCCTGTAGGGAGGGCACGATCATGACATCCGCCGCCGCGTAGAGGAGAGCCAAGGTACGATCGGAATCAATGTGGCCCAGCGAAGTCACCGGACAATTGAGCTGGATAGACATTTCAGGATTATCCGCCCCGAAGATGACGAGGTGAATCCGTTGGCCCCAATCATTCGCAATCAGTTGCTGCAAAGCAGGCAATAGGTACTGAAAACCTTTGCGGGGATCCTCTAGGGCATTGGGGGCACCAAAGACAACAATTTGCTTATCTTGGGGAAGCTGGAGGGCCGCTCGGGCGATGCGAGTTTGCGTGGGATGAAAGGTTTGCAAATTGAGGCCATGGTGAATCACCTCAATCCGATGGTTGTGGAAGAGGGCACTCCTTTGAGCACAATCCGCCATCCATTGACTGGGAGCCACTAACGTCAAGTTTAAGTCTCGCCATGCAGCTCTTTTGCGGTACCAAATCCAACGTGATAAATCTTGATCCACTGAACTGCCGAGGTGAGGACAGTGACCACAGGTTTGTTCATAGCGATCGCAGCTTTGACTGTAGTGACAGCCACCCGTAAAGGCCCACATATCCCGCAATGTCCAGACGAGGGGCTGACGCAGTTGCCCGATCGCTTCCACCGTTAGATAGCCACTACAGATCCAATTGAGATGCAGAATATCAGGCTGTAACTGACGAATTTGCCGTACTGTTCCATTGGGAAACCATTGACTGGAAAATAATCCCACTTGACGATCGGGATAGCGCAACAGCGGTAGATTGCCCATGCGGCGCGAGACTTTAGCCCAAAGAGTCCTCGGGGAAAAAACGCCGGGATCCTCCGTGCATTGGTACCGAACCAGCATGTTTGCGTGAACCCCTAGTTGCTGTAAACCTTGGTAGAGGCGATAGGCTCCTCGGGCAGCTCCCCCTTGGTTATCGGAGTCATTCAGTAGCAGAACTTTCATGAAATTGTGAGTGTAGATAACGGTAGATTTCTATGCGAAGCATCTTCCTGATAGAGTTTCTGACAATCAATGATGGAAGCAATCGCCCGTTAGCCTGACCTAGCAACGATTTCAAAGGGAGAATTATCATTCAGGCCAATAGATCCTACAGGGCTGAACATCATGGTTTAAACATCATGGTTATAACATCATGGTTTGAAGCCATGCTTCAGCCTGAAACAACGTTAGCCAATCGATCGACAAGCCTAGATGCAAAGGATATCAAGGTTGAGTAGATGCGGCCAATAACACATTAGTCACAATTCGAATTATGACTAATTCGAATCCCCGGTTTCCTAGACTTGGCGAGGGGCTGGGGAGGAATTGAGAACAACTTCCTCATAGGTGCCTGACTTCACCACTTGCCCCCGTTCCATCATGTAGATGCGATCACAGTGTTCCACCGTCGTCAATCGGTGGGCAATGATAATCATCGTTTTTAAGCCGCCTAGGGCTTTCACCGCTTCACTGACCAAGCTTTCAGTTTCGTTGTCGAGGGCTGCGGTGGCTTCGTCAAACACCAAAATTTCGCGATCGTGGTAAATCGTGCGAGCAATTCCCACCCGTTGCCGTTGCCCCCCGGACAAGCGCATGCCTCGTTCACCCAAAATAGTATTAATGCCCTGGGGTAATCGTTCTACGAGTTCTGTGAGTTGGGCAATTTCGATCGCTTTCTGTAACCGATTCTGATCAATCAAGGGATCAGGCACCCCAAAGGCAATGTTTCTCTCCAAGGTATCGTCAGTCAGAAAAATCGTTTGCGGCACATAGCCAATTAAGTGTTGCCAGGAGGCCAGATCGTCATAGATGGAAACGCCATCGACGCTAATCTGCCCTGTTTCCAGATCCAGCAAGCCTAAAATCACATCGACTAATGTGGTTTTACCTGCCCCCGATCGACCAATTAAGCCGATAGATTCTCCTTTCTTGAGGTTTAAGGAAACGCCCTTGAGGGCATATTCGGCGGATCCAGGATAGCGATAGGTAACTTGGTCTAAAGCGACTTCCCGATCGAAGTGCATGGGAGAAATCTCTTTATCTTTACCAACCCAGTCGGGATTGTAGGGTAAGAGTTTGGATTGACCTGCAATTTTTTCCAGCTCCTGAAGGCTCAAATAAATTCGATCCAGAGCCGAGGTGGCATAGCGAATATCACTCACACCATTGATCACCATTGTGACGGCAGGCAGCATCCGAATAGAGGCCATGGCGAAAATACCCAGAATCGCATTGAGATTCTCAGGTTTATCCCCGCTAAATTGCAGAAATAGAAAGGTGAAAACGACCAAAAACGTCACCAAAAAGGCCTCCATCGTGTAGCGAGGCAAATTGGTAAAGGCAAAGAAGGAAGATGCAGAATTGGCGTAGCGCATCATCTGGGTATTGGCCTGACGCTCAAAGTACGGCTCACAGCCAATCACCCGAATTTCCTTCAGTCCTCCAAAGCTATGATTAATAATACGAATCATTTCTTCGTAGGCTTCTGATCGATCGCGCCCCCAGCCGGAAACACGCCCTTTAAAGCGATTAATTAGCAAAAAGGAGACAAAGAAGACTCCCCCGACAATGACCACTGCGATGGCATTGGTAACGACTAGCAGAATAACGATCGCGGTAATAACTGCGACATTCGCCCCTAGAAAAAGCAGCGGGAGCAACACCCGATTTGTGAACAATTCCGTCTCACTAATCATGTTCTGCGTCAATTCCGCAGAATTATGATTGAGATGGTAGGTATAGGGCGCGCGGGAGTAAGCGTACATCAACCGCGAGCAAAGTAGCCCTTGTTGCCGATAGCCGTACTGAAAAATGTAGCGCTGGACGCAAAAACTGACAAACGTCTTGATATAGAAAACCACAACAACCGTTAGTCCTAGGAAAAGAACTATCTGTTGTGTCGGCCAACTAAACCGTTGCTGGAACCAACCCAAAATTGGCGACTCGGGGTTGGTTGCCACTGCAATAAATGGCCCCACCATTCCAATCCCAAAGGCTTCTAGAATGGATGCCATGGTAGCCAACGCTGTAAGAAGTCCTAGTTCCTTCTTGCGCCCTGATAGAACGTAAAAAAACTTGGATAAATATCCTTCCATCCAGATCATTCCTCTGCGAGTCGATAGCAAGATTGTGTCTTACAAGAACCAGGCTTGGCAAAGACACAAATCCAAGAAAATTAGCTTCTCTCCAAAAGTATACTCAGGCCAGACCCATCTAAAAATCTACGCTAAAATAAAATCAATGGGTTGAACCTCGTTTACTATCACTGTGTTTAGGGGGCTTCAAATAAGTTCAAACAAGTTTAAACAAGTTCAAACAAGCAAAAATATAGTTAGAACAAGCAAGAAGAAATTCAATTACAGCGGGAGCTTCAACGATCGGGGGCGGAAACAGCCCAGGGTTGCAATTTCATCTTGATAGGGCATAAAGCTCAATCGTTAATCTTTAGCTTTCAGGTTTCAGAGCTTCTTCTTTGGAAGGCACCAGTTGATGGACACGAGTTGAGGATCACGAGTTGAGGATCACGAGTTGAGGGACTCTGCGGGTCAAATTTGCCCTCTATCCAAACCGGACTCTGATTGCCAGAATCTAGTTCGGAACTCTAGAACCAACATAACCTGACCTCCATTGAATCCACTCTAGTGGAATCGATTTTTCGATCGTGTTGGAGTTTTATCTCTTCTTCGATCGAAGGGAGGACTTAGGGATGGCTGGCAATACAATAGCCGAGATAGTCTTAGATATTCGTTACTAGTTAGTACGGGAGATCCCTTTTTCAAGCAGGTTAAAATGTTCATTTTCTACACCAGTATATTCACTCAGAGGAAGGCTGAGAAAGCTTTATTTAATCTTCAAGTTTGTACAGGATTCATTTTCCAGTCAGTGAGGAGAGAACATTTTAGGCAGATATAATCTGCAAACTAGTCAGATAAAGCCTTGGGGTACACAACTTGGTGGGGGACACAATACAACTGAACGCAAACTGAGGTTTGTGGGTAGACCAAGCTCTCCGCAGCTTCTGAATCGGGGGTATGTCAGGAACGTGGAATATCAAGCTGCTGAATGTTCAGGCTACTCAAAGTCTAGGGGCTGTCATCATGAGATGTCGGACACTCTGGCCGTAGCGGTTTCAGCCCTCAGCTTATGAAGCAGGGCCGGGACGCAGTAACGCTTATCCCTTAAGGCTTCTAGGATGAATTGATGACGCGCCCTAGGGGGAATGGAATATTTTGTTTTAGTGAAGAGACAATTGAAGGACTGGTAATTGTGCATATCCCTTTGGTACTAGTATTAGGAACTACAGTGGAACGAACATTTTAAGTTTTCTACATAAGTTAAATGGGCATTGGACTACTTAGGAAATAAGCACTAGAGTATTGCTCCTCGGTTTCTCTGTTCGATCGTCTTCAGATTGTGCATACAATTAACCCCATTTTTATGAGTATTGGAAGTGCTGAACTATGTCAGAAGCCTTACCCCGTGTCAGTATTGGCATTCCCGTCTACAACGGTGAAGCTTTTCTAAGAGATTGTTTGGATTCTCTGTTGAACCAAACCTTTTCCGATTTTGAGCTCGTCATTTCAGATAATGCCTCGACGGACAGTACAGAAACCATTTGTCGAGAGTACGCGGCTCGGGATAAGCGAATTCGCTATTACCGCAACGATCACAACATTGGGCCGATCGTCAATTTCGATCGAGTTTTTCGTCTGGCGCGGGGAGAATATTTCAAATGGGCCGCCCACGATGATGTCTGTGCTCCGGAATGGTTAGAACGCTGTGTGACCGTTCTGGATCAAAACCCTCAGGTTTCTCTGTGTTACACCCAAATGTGTGTAATTAATCCCGACGGAGAAATCCTCGACCATTATCACTACGATATTCATGCCGATGAGCCAAACCGAGCGCAGCGATTTCAGAATCTGATGTGTGTGGATCACCGTCGCCATTCTGCGATCGAAATTTTCGGATTAATGCGGAGAGACATGATGCTGAAAATTCCGCCACAAGGCAAATATGCCCGTGGGGATAGCGTTTTTCTGGCCAGAGTTGCGCTATTTGGCCGATTCCATGAAATTCCAGAATTTTTATTCTTTAATCGAGAACACGGCAATCGATCGTCGCGGGTTGCCTCGATCACCATTCGCAGTCAAACCCAAGTCTCTAGATGGTTAGGGGTCGGCCCATTACCGCCAACAGAGTGGTTTGATCCTGCCAAGCTAGGTAAATTAACCTTTCCCGAATGGAATCTTGTGCGGGAATATGCCTCTTCTGTGAATTTATTACCCCTAAGCTTCTCAGAGCGTTTAGCGTGCTACGGGGCCGTCGGATATTGGTTCATCCGCCATATTCCCAAACTGGTACGTGACCTTTTGATTGCAGGTGAGTTAATTTTAAGAGCAGTCTTACGAGGCGGTAGCAATCGTAAACTAGCTTCCTCGTAAACCAGCGAATTCAGGAATTAATCCTACAGGAACCGTTTATGAAAGTTGGAATTTTGGCGGGAGGGTTAGGTTCTCGGTTAGCGGAAGAAACCGAAACTAGACCCAAACCCATGGTGGAAATTGGTGGCAAGCCCATCCTCTGGCATATCATGAAGCACTATGCCACCTATGGAATGAAAGACTTTGTCATTGCCCTCGGGTATAAAGGTGAGTACATCAAGAAATACATGGTTGATTACTGTTCCTTGGATGGACACCTTAAGGTTGACTTGCAGGCGGGCCAAGTGGAACAGCATGGAGGGTCTAAGCCTGATTGGACCCTGGAACTGATTGAAACTGGCCTGAAAACCCAAACCGGTGGACGTATCAAACGTCTACAACCCTATCTGGGTAGCGAAACCTTCATGTTGACCTGGGGGGATGGGGTTTCCAATATCAACTTGAACGATCTGCTCGCCTTCCATAAATCCCATGGCAAGTTAGCCACCCTGACCGCAGTGCGTCCTCCCGCTCGGTTTGGACACTTGCAGCTAGAAGACAATCAAATTACTGAATTTACCGAAAAGCCTCAAATTGGTGAAGGCTGGATTAACGGTGCCTTCTTTGTTCTGGAACCCAAGGTCTTCGACTATATTGATGACGATTCAACCCATTGGGAAAAGGAACCTTTAGAACGGTTGGCTGCCGATGGGCAATTAATGGCCTATAAACACAATTCTTTCTGGCAGTGTATGGATACCATCCGGGAAAAGAAACTCCTGGAAGGGCTGTGGGAAAGTGGAAAGGCACCTTGGAAAACTTGGGAGGACTAGGCAATGCGCGTTTTATTAACAGGGCATCGTGGCTATATTGGAACGATCATGACTCCTATGCTGCTGGCAGCAGGGCATGATGTGGTGGGAATGGATACGGATTTGTACGAGCGCTGCACTTTCGGGGATAGCATTCCCGAGATTCCCACGGTTCGCAAAGATATTCGGGAAGCAGTGGCATCGGATCTGCAAGGATTTGATGCGGTGATTCACCTAGCGGGATTATCGAACGATCCCCTCGGGGATTTAAATCCCCAACTAACCTACGATATTAACCACTTGGCCTCCGTTCGGTTGGCTGAACTGGCTAAGGCTGCTGGGGTACAACGGTTTATTTTCTCGTCTTCCTGTAGTAATTACGGGGCGGCGGGGGAAACGCCAGTGGATGAGACCTCAGAACTCAATCCCGTAACGCCCTATGGAACGTCCAAGGTCTTAACGGAGCGGAATGTGGCTCCCATGGCGAATGATAATTTTACGCCCACGTTCCTGCGCAGTGCGACTGCCTATGGCGTGTCTCCCCGATTGCGGTTTGACTTGGTGCTGAATAATCTAGTGGCTTGGGCCTTTACCACCGGAAAGGTGCATATCAAGAGTGATGGCACCCCTTGGCGTCCGATCGTGCACATTGAGGATATTTCCCGCGCCTTTTTGGCGGTGCTCCATGCTCCCCGCGAAGTGGTGCATAACCAAGCCTTTAATGTGGGCCGATCGACAGAAAACTACCGGGTGTCGGAAATTGCGGATATTGTCAAGGATGTAGTACCTGGCTGCGAAATTGACTTTGCGGCGGATGCAGGCCCAGATAAGCGCTGTTATCGAGTCAGTTGCGAAAAAATTACCAATGCCTTGCCGGAATACCAACCCCAGTGGACGGCACGCAAGGGTGCAGAGGAACTGTACAACACCTACAAGAAAATTGGCCTGACCCTGGATGATTTTGAAGGGGAGCGGTACAAACGGATTGCCCACATCAAGCTACTGATGCGCGATGGCTTAATTGATACCAATCTGCGCTGGCAAACGGCGGTTCTGCCCACGGTTGAAGTCTAGGAAGCATCACCATGACCTACGAAAATATTCAGGGCTGTCGGGCCTGCGGCAGTTCTAATTTACAGACGATCGTTGAATTTGGGATTACGCCCCTTGCGGATGCCCTTGTGCGAGAAGACAAGCTCAATGAACCCGAAATCATGGTGCCGCTAACCCTGGCCTTTTGCCCGGAAAGCGGATTGGTGCAGATTTTAGAGACGGTTCCCCCGGAAATTCTGTTCTGTCGCGATTATCCTTATTTTTCTTCGGTGTCTCCCATGTTGATGGAGCACTTTGGAAGCAGTGCCCGATCGTTAATCGATCGGCGAGGGTTAAACGAAAAGAGCCTTGTCATCGAAGCAGCTAGTAATGATGGCTACATGCTGAAAAACTTTGTTGAGAAAGGGGTTCCCGTTCTCGGCATTGACCCAGCAGAAGGCCCCGCTAAGTCCGCGTTGGAAAAGGGAATTAACACCCTGAATACATTCTTTACCCAGGAATTAGCCACGCAGTTACGGTCAGAGGGTAAGCAGGCAGATGTCTTCCTCGCCAACAATGTGCTAGCCCACGTACCGGATTTGAACGGCTTTGTGGCGGGGATTAAAATCCTGCTGAAAGAAGATGGCGTCGCTGTGATCGAATGTCCCTATGTAGTAGATCTGGTTGATCATGGGGAATTTGACACAATTTATCACCAGCACCTCTGTTATTTTTCTGTGACAGCCCTCGATCGGCTTTTCCGTAGCCATGGGTTGTACCTGAATGACATTGTTCGCACCCAAATCCACGGGGGTTCTCTGCGCTTGTTCGTCGAGCCCCAGGAAAATGTGCAGGATTCGGTTAAGCAATTGCTGTCCATGGAAGTGGAACGTAAGGTCGATCGTATTGACTATTATCTGACCTTTGCAGAGCGGGTTAATCAGATTAAAACTGACCTGCTGGCAATCCTGAAGGATCTGAAAGCCCAAGGTAAACGGATTGTGGGTTATGGCGCTGCGGCCAAGGCGACGACGTTGTTAGCCTACTTCGGCATTGATACGACCCTGTTAGATTACGTTGCCGATCTCAATCAGTTCAAGCAGGGACGCTATATGGGCGGGAACCATTTACCGATCGTGCCTCCCAGTCGCCTGTTGGAAGATCAACCCGACTATGTGTTGATTTTGGCTTGGAACTTTGCAGATGAAATCATTAAGCAACAGGCGACATACCAAAGCCGAGGGGGTAAATTCATTGTGCCTATTCCAACGCCGAAGATTGTGGGTTAATTCGCCTAGGGAAACAGGCATGAAGTGGGTTAACCATGGTTAACTAGCCTCACAACTCTAAGTTGTATTTTGAGTGAAGACCTATCGAGTAATGGTTTGAGACATGCTAGCAGCTTGACAGCGATCGCTCAAGTGAGTGAGTTTCAAACATTTGCCGATAGGTCTTTTTTGAGTTGGCACCTATAGCTAAACAGTTAAGAAATAATATTTTTGCCTGCAATTCATTTGAATTTTTACAAAAGTAACTTAAAAAGCAAGCATCAATATTTAGGGTAATCTCACGGTTGAAAATCACTAAATTTTGTGGATTGATGTAGTTGAGATGACAAGGATTTTTGAGGAAGTTGAATTATCTTGATTGGGGAAATCCGAAATCCGACAGTCTCTCTTTCCACTCAGTCTGAAGTCGTTCATATGTTTATGAAAATTGCAATTGTCAATCAACCCTGGGGCGATTTAAATCCAGAAAATCCATCGGGATCTATCCCAATCCTAATCCATGAAACTGCCCAGAGATTAGCCAGTCTTGGCCATGAAATTTATATTTTCAATCGTGGTAAGTGGCTTCAAACAACGAAACGACATAAAAATATTGTCTATCGCTATTTACCGATCTTGTTAGACAAAGTAGTTCTTAAGATTTTATCTAAGTTGCCAATTTGGTCATCAACCAATCCGCTTTTCGCATCAAAACTGACTTATTTTTCCTATGGTTTGCAATTGGCAATGGCGCTGAGGACAATGGGCTGTGACATTGTTCATATTCATAACTTTTCTCAGTTGATTCCCATTGTTCGATGGTTGAATCCAAAGATTAAAATTGTTTTACACATGCACTGCGAATGGTTGACAAAGTTGGATCAGACCTTGCTTGCTCCTCGGCTTCATCAAACCAATTTAATCATTGGATGCAGTGAATTCATTACTAATGGCATCCGTCAAAGATTTCCAGAGATTGCCGATCGTTGCCATACAGTCCTTAATGGGGTCAATACGAGTTACTTTAGGCCCGCGAACAATCGATCCTCCGCGCCACCCTCTACCCAGCCTCTGAAAATTTTGTACATAGGCCGTCTCTCGCCGGAAAAAGGGATTCACGTTTTATTAGATGCCTTTGAGCAAGTTCATCGACAATTTCCCGATGTACAGCTTGATGTAATTGGGCCACAGGAAGTCCTACCCATGGGGTTCCTGATTGATATGGATGACGATCCTCAGGTGCTGGCCTTAGAGCGGTTTTACCCTGAAAGTGAGTGGCAGCAATACTTACACCAGTGGCAACGATCGCGTCCAGCAGGTCAACAGGTACGCTTTGTAGGGAATGTGAAATTTTACGATTTACCCCAGCATTACCAAACGGCTGATCTATTCGTTTTCCCCTCGGTGTGCAACGAAGCCTTCGGGCTGCCCGTGGCAGAAGCGATGGCAGCGGGTCTGCCAGTTATTGTTTCCGATAAAGGCGCTTTGCCGGAATTAGTGCAAAATCATGCCCAAGGTCAAGTGGTTCCCGCCCACGATGCAAATGCCCTCGCAGCAGGCATCGTTGAGTTGTTAGAAAAGTCTCAACAACGGCAAACACTCGCGATCGAAAATCGTCAACGGGCTGTGGTCGATTTTGATTGGCAGCCGCTGATTCAACGTCTAGAATTTCTGTATCAAACTACCCCACCCATCTAGCAGCAACCCCTGCGACGATGTCTGATGAAACTTATGGCTAAATGGTTTTCCTTGCGGAATTGGAGAAAAGCTCAACTCCGGCGACGATTGCAGGCTCAGTTATCAGCGATGGCAACGGCTGAATATTCTCAGTCGGCGATCGTCTTTGCGCCCCATGAAGATGATGAAACCCTGGGTTGCGGCGGCACAATCATCCAAAAACACCGGGCTGGGGCTAGCGTACAAGTGGTCTTTATGACCGATGGACAGGCATCCCATGCCCATTTAATTCCCCCGCAACAGTTAGCGGAAATCCGTACCCAGGAAGCGATCGCGGCGGCTCAAACCCTGGGTTTACCTCAGTCGCAGGTGCAGTTCCTAGGCTTTCCTGATGGACAACTAGCCAGTCACCAAGAGGCGGCGATCGCCCAGGTGGAACAACTTCTTTTAAAATTCCAGCCTCAACAGATTTTTATTCCCTACTATCGTGAACCGGGGTTTATTCCCGATCACCGATCGACCCACCAAATCGTCACCACAGCGTTGCGACGGACTTCGCTCAAGGTCACGGTCTATGAGTACCCCATTTGGTTTTGGTGCCATTGGCCTTGGATGCGCTTAGATTGGCTTCAGGTGGGCGCGATCGGTCGTTTTAAGATGGGGATCAAATCTCTGATTCGGACTGTTCAACAGGGTTGGTATCCTTGGAAGGATTTCACCGTTGCTGTGGATATTGCCCCAGTCTTGAACCAGAAGCAACGAGCCTTAGCCTGTCACAAGTCCCAGATGGAGCAGTTGTTTGAGATGTCCAAATGGACAACCTTGGCGGAAGTCTCAGAGGGAGACTTTCTAGATTGCTTGTTGCAACCCCAGGAAATCTTCTATTGCTGGGAATCCAACAAAACACGCTAGCCAAAATGATAATCTCGTCAACTTAGAATTCCACGAAACGATTTTGTCTTCATTTGCTGCTGCATCAACCCATCATTTAACTTACCGCTACGGTAGCCTTCTAAATCCAAGGTGACGTAGAGAAACCCATACTCTTGAAAGACCTGAACCAGGTTTGGCAAATCGGTGTCCATAACAAATTGTTTGACTTGCTCGGGTAAGACTTCAATGCGGGCCGTTTCTCCCTCCGATCGCACGCGAATATTTTGCCAACCTAACTTACGCAAATACAATTCTGCCCGACCGACTCGCTGTAATTTCGGAATCGTAATTTCTTCGCCGTAGGGAAACCGAGAACTCAAACAAGGTTGCGCGGGCTTGTCCCACCAGGGCAGGCCCAATGCCTTCGATAATTCCCGCACTTCCAGTTTGGTAATCCCCAATTCTGCTAACGGCGATCGGGCACCCCGTTCTTTAGCCGCTTGAATACCCGGTCGATAATCCCGCAAATCATCGCCATTGACGCCATCCACCACATAGGGATACCCCCATTGCAGCGCTAAGGGTTTGAGGGTATCGTGCAGTTCGCTTTTGCAGAAATAACAGCGATTAATGGGATTGGCAGTGTAGTTGGGATTGTCCATTTCGTGGGTTTGGACCACTTGGTGAGGAATGCCAATGTAGGCAGCCTGCATACGAGCATCTTCCAAGTCTTCCGGAAGCAGGGAGGGGGATTCTGCGGTGATCGCCAAGGCACGATCGCCTAAAACATCGTAGGCGACCTTGGCCACTAACGTACTATCAATACCGCCAGAGTAAGCAATCAAGGCTTTATCCATTTCTGCAAACAAGTTACACAGACGATCGAGCGTCGGTCGGCGATCTGCGATATTCATCAGCTTAAAACCCTCTTAACAGTAAATCAAACACAAAACTAGTCACAATTGAGCTCACTAGTGGACATGGTTAAGTTATAGCTATAGCCAATGAGCCTAGACCACTGATATCAAATTGATTCATGAATGCAATCGATTCTATCCCCCCTAGATCCCCCCAATAAGGAAGGAATTCGGTTAAATTCTTTTAAAGTCCCCTTTTTTAAGGGGATTTAGGGAGATCGAACGGTTTGCAAGCAAAAAATAGGCTTGTCCTAATGATTTTGGCTACCGCTATAATCATCCAGATATCAGAGCAGGTCACATAAAGATACTCGCACTCTAGCAATTCCACACTTCAGCATTTTAACAAGTCAACCTGTTACCCAGCCAAATTAATCTAGGGTGCCTTACCAGAGATGTTTTGGGAGATATATTGTGCAATTAAAAGCGCGAGTTTTTTCAAATCGATCGGTTTTGCTACGTAATCCGTTGCACCTGCGGTTAGACAGGTTTCTCGATCGCCTGACATCGCCATTGCCGTTTGGGCAATAATGGGTAGTTCTTGGTAGCACGCCTGCGATCGTAACTGACGAATCAACGTTAACCCATCCACTTCCGGCAAATTAATATCCATCAAAATCATCTGCGGCAAACTATGCGCCAGGGATTGCCACATTTCCTCAGAATCCTTTGCCCAAGACACTTGATAACCTAATTTTCCTAAATAGGTCATGAGCAACTGAGCATTAAACAAGTTATCTTCCACCAGAAGAATCTCACCAGAAACCCGTTTACTCTCCTGTTGTTGCTCGATTAGATTTTCAGCTTGATTTCCGGTTTGACTCGCTATTTTCTGGGCTGATTGCCTTGAATAATTTTCTGTAAGGGTTTTGGTTTTAGGAGGAGCAGAGGCAGAAGACAGAGAAGAATCCGCACAACGAACTTGAGAGTTGAATCGCGATCTTGACGGCGTAGAATCACTCTGATCTAAAGCCTCAAGGCCAAGATCTGAGGCAGAGGGTAAAGAAGTTGGGATAACGACCGTAAACGCTGAACCCCGGTTTAATTCCGATTGCAACTCTACCCAGCCCCCATGGAGTTCAGCCAACTTTTGGGTCAAGGCCAATCCTAATCCCGTTCCTTCCGTGGAACTCGTTACAGTGTTAGGCAACTGTTGGTAGGGTTTGAACAGTAAATTCTGCTGTTCTGGAGGAATCCCTGTCCCTGTATCCCAAACCGTTAGCCGCATCAATTCACCTTCTTGAGCCACTCGTAATCCCACAGCCCCCTCTGAGGTGAATTTCAGGGCATTGGACAGCAAGTTGAACAGGATTTGCTTGAGGCGGAGTGGATCGGCCATGATCGCACTGAGATGATCCGGAATATCCAACTTGAGGGATAACCCCCGATCGTTGGCCTTTTCCTGCACCAGGGTTAGTACTGTGCGACACAGCGGTTCTAGCTCAACCCGCTCCCAATGCAAATCCAGTTGATTCGCTTCAATTTTAGATAGATCAAGAATGTCATTAATCAGGGCTAAAAGATGTTGACCACTGGTGAGAATTATTTTGAGATATTCTTGGTGGCGCAGACTTCCAGGATTAAAGCCCTGTTCACGCAGAAGATGGGTAAACCCAAGAATGGAACTTAACGGCGTTCGGATTTCGTGACTCGTATTGGCTAAAAACTCACTTTTGAGTTGACTAATTTGCTGTAATTCCTGATTTCTCGTTTGCAGCGTTTGGGCTTGTACTTGGAATTGATTGTACGATCGTGCATGGCTTAGATATCGACCCACCAAAGCCGCAACCCGTTGAATAAAAGCCGTCCTAGCCGGCTGGAGAATTGCTTCTAAAAGGGCAGCATCCTTCACCTGCGGACGCACTATCAGCCAACCCATTTCCTGGTTATGAACCGTGAGTCGCCAAGCCCAGCAGCAATCTTGAGCTTCCCACTGTAGCAACATTTCGGCGTCGATCGCCTGATTCAAACCCAAGGGAGGATTTGCCAGTAAACAGCTTCCAACATAGGCGGCAAGGGTGTAGCTAGCTGAGCTGTGATTAGCTGAGCGGTCACTCCTTCCAAGTTCCTGCCCCTTAGGATAGGTCAACGGCGTAGCGGGTAGATTATTCGAGCTAGAACTACCTGAACTGCAATTATCAATAGAAAGATAGTTTGCCCCCAAAATATTTCGAAATACAGAGTTTAGGGCTATCGCCACTTCTTCCCCCACCAAGAGACGGGCGATCGCCTGCACCAATTGTTGAAGCAGTGGCTCCTGGGAACTATCCCACGGAAGCAAGCGTGGATTCTGCTGATCGCCCGCATAGGTTCTTCCCTGGACTGTGCAGGATTCTAGCCAATCATCCAATTCATCCCGAAAGGCATGCAACTTGTGCTCCACTGTAGCGATCTCCAAGCCAACCGCGCGATCGTGATTCCCAGGCATGCTATCTGTACCCTCTGTAACTCCATGGGCGACTTCGTAAGGGACTTCACAGGCGAAATCCTGGTTGCAGTCACCTGAAATGAGGGCAGCCGCCCAATAACACTGAGTCGAAGAGTTCATAGGGACACAATCAGACACATCAGCTTGGTCGCATTCATGTGATCCAGTTCACGTTATCTAGCTCTTGGGCCTAAGCTCAGTCAAACCTAGGCAGTCAACACTAGGCAGTCAACACCTAGGCAGTCAAGCCTATGGGTTATTAGAATGAGCCACTCAATAGGACGATCGAGCCATGGTTACTATTAAAACTCTCGTCGCTCAAAAATCAACGAAGCCAGAGCCAAGACAAGAACTATATACAGTAAACCATATCCAGCATTCGCTAAAAGGACATCCGTGCCAGGGATGAGGTTATAGTTCAATTGGTTTTTCAGATCGAGCCGAGAGAGATCGGGCAAAACCATGTAGAGATAGCGGGTAACTTGCTCGATCATCGGATTTTTAGACACTTTGCCCAATGTAACCAAGTCACGGCTAAGCGCTCCCATGAGGTACACCGCAAAGCTCATAAGCACAGCAAGCAGGGAACTGGTAAACACCCCAAAGCCAATGGCGATCGCAGTGATCAGCGAGAGTTGGAGCCAGAGAAAGGCAGAATGGCACAATAGGGCGAGTCCATTAAAATCAATTCGTCCCAAGGTGAGGACGCCAGCGTAAAGCGCAGTCATCGCCGCAACCAGTACCGCTAAGACGCCAGATAATCCTAAGTGCTTGCCGATTATAAATTCCGATCGACTGACGGGTTTGGCGATCAGAACAAATACTGTGCGTTTTTCAATTTCCTTATTAACCAGACCCGTTCCCACAAAAATCGTCAACAGTAAACCCAGAACCTGCATCGTCGCTAAGCCCAGATCAGGCAAGATCTTTTGTTCAGTAGAAGCGGCAATTTCCGGCAAGAGCCGTTGGGCCAAAATTAAGGTGATGCCATAAAAGCCGACCAAGTACAGGACACGATCGCGAATGACTTCCCGAAAGACATTCGATGCAATGACTGTAATTCTGGCGATGGAACCGAACATAGACGTAGTGAGCTAGAGAAACGGCTGAACTTGAGAACTCGATCGAGAAAACAGCTAGATAGTGGATCTTATTCTATCCGTAAGCCTTCCCTATGCATATTTCTAGGTTCCCACGGGTTTGGAGTCGGGCTTAATCTCGATCGGTTTGCTCACTTCGCTGCATTTGAGACGACCGATCACTCGGCTGCTAGGAAGCGTGACACCCGCCTTGCGATAAAACTGGCGACTGGGAGTGATTTCGCAGGTTTTTGTTAGGTAGTACCCCGACTGTTGAGAACTGGGGCCTTGCCAAATGGCGTCTAACTGCACGTTATACATGGCTCCCGTATCGAAGCGATCGGTGGTGACTTTGCCCTGGAGATCCCACAGTTGACCTTCAAAAAAGCGCCATCGTTGGGTCAATTGTTTACTAACATCGGATTCCAGATCGTTGACCCACTGTTTTTGGGCTTTGTTCTCAAAGAACCATCGTTCAATTTCGCCCCAAGTTTGCTTCTCTAGCCGGCTGCGCAGTTGAGCTTCTGCCGTATTTAAAACATCTTTACCCAAGGGCGATCCCCGATCGAAGTTCGAGACCCGCACAACAAATGAACTACTTGTAAAGTCATCGGATAGCAAGCTGGGATAGACGCTCAGCCAACCTTGCAAGAGAAAATAAAATTGGAACCAGCAGGCTACCAACAAATGACTCATCAGAAATAGCACCATCCCTTGGCGCTTATCTTTTCCAGGCCAAGTAAATTCCGGGGTTTTGCTATCACCATTGGTTTTAATGAAGTTGGGGATCAGACCAATGACAGCGGATAAGAGCGGCCAGACAATAAAAGCAGGGGGGGTAATGGCCGTCAGTTGACCATAGTTGCCCCAACTGCCAAACAGGAAGAGACAGATCAATGCAGCGACAATCCAAGGCCCAATAAAGATTTGAGTAAAAATACCAGGAAACGTCAGTGCTTTTTTGATGGGGGGTTCATACACAAACCACCAAGCCGCCAAAATCAAGAAAATCCACCCACAGGATGAAATGATGTTTTGCGCGATCGAGGTCGTGAAAAACGCAATGAATGACGAAAACAAACTTAGCAACAACAAAGTTTGCCAGGATGCAGGCTGTTTGGGGGTGAGAAAGTCACGAATTTCTTGAATAAACTCTTTCATAGCAGCATGTTCATGGCAACTGTGTTGAGGAGGTCTGGCAGCAAGGTGGCCCAGACGATCAAAGGAATAGACGATTTTTTCTACAGGCCCCAGCGTTTCTTAGGGAATTATGAATCGAGAATCATGAATTCGAAAGTACGCTGATTGGGAACTGACAGTAGGAACTGAATTAATTAGGAACTGATTAGCGAGGAACTCGTGGGTTAGACCTCAGCGGGTCTATGGAGTGAACCGATCTAGTGAACTCTACCAAAGCCTAGAGCCACCCAAGCTTAGAGCTACCGGGGCACGGGCAACGGGGGAACCAGAATCCGAATGGCCAAAATAATGCTAATCGCCGTAAAGCTGAAGGCATTGGCCCAAAGAACTGCTAAGGGGCGGTTTGCCTCGATCTCAAAGACGGGGTTTTGCTGTTGCCGACGCCCTTTAAATTTAGGGGGCTCATTGCTCTTTTTCTCTACGATCTTATTTTTTTCCAGGAGCAACTCTAGCCATTCAATGCCCTGTAATTTGAGTAAAAATGTGGCCAAGAAAATTGCAAACCCAACGCCGATCATGGCTGGAGGAATTGACTTGATCCCGAAAAATACATACTCAACAACCATGATGCGCGAGGACTCTGGCAGCAAAGGTTCTACGACAAAGAAAACTATCCATCCTAATACCGTCGTAAA
Source organism: Alkalinema pantanalense CENA528 (assembly GCF_050753345.1). Lineage (NCBI taxonomy): Bacteria > Bacillati > Cyanobacteriota > Cyanophyceae > Leptolyngbyales > Leptolyngbyaceae > Alkalinema > Alkalinema pantanalense. The sequence goes on from NZ_JBLZFX010000032.1 coordinate 46,414, forward strand.
TAGATTGATAGTAGCGGCATACTGCATGCTGACTTTGCGTCCTAAATCCAGCCGGACGTTCAAAACGGCAGCCTCAACCGCGATCGCCAAAATCAGAAACAGTAACTGAAAGGCGATCGCCCGCAGGGGCAAAACATCGGTATACGTGGTGATCGGTGGCATTTCGACCCAACTTAGCGCTCTGTTCCCACGATTTTACGCGCGTTCTCTCTATTTGGAACGGAAACTTTGGTCGGGAACTTTGGCAGGGAAACTCAAGATCCGCCATGGAGATTCTAGCGGTGAGGTTAATGGGTCACTGAGCCTGCGATGCGGGCGGCGGGATTGGGGAAAAGGGATTGGAAACCCGCGAGGCGATCGGCCAAGGGATCGGGTGACTGATCCCACAGGGTTTCATAGTAAAAGAACGAGACCCCTAAGCCCGCCTGTTGAGCTGCCCACACCTGCGATTGAATTTGCTGGATGGAAACGGGCTTATTGCGCAGGCCCGCTAGGATGCCGATCGCGGTGGGAATTTTTTGCTGGGTTTCTTGCACTTCGGGACGAGACAATTTGGCGGCAAAGCTTTGCAAGTCCGATCGATAGACTTGCATCACCAGTTCATCCACGATCCCCTTACGCACCCAGTTCAGCCAGTCTTGGAGATGGAACTTGTAGGCGTGGTCGTAGTAGTTCGGGGATACGGAGAAGATGGCTTGGGGCTTCTTCGCTTTGACCGCTTGGTTCAACTGGGTCATGAAGGCGGTAATTTTGTCAGCCCGCCACTTAACCCAAGCCTCGTCAGCGGGATTAGTGGGAGGTGCTTTTTTCGTTTCTTTCTTATAGAGTTCGCTGGTGTAGCGATCGTAGCCAAACTCACGGGGCAAGCTCATATTGTCGTCAAACTGGATGCCATCGATGTCGTACTGATCCATGACTTCCAAGACGAGTTGGGTAATGAACTGTTGCACTTCAGGATGGAAGGGATTGAGCCAAGCGACTTCTCCGGCAGGCCCAACGGAGGTTTGGCTACCATCCCGTTTCTGAGTCAGCCAATTGGGATGGGCCATCGCCAGTTCTGAAGTTTCCGGCGTCATAAAGCCAAACTCAAACCAGGGAATCACTAGCAAACCCCGATGATGGGCTTGGTTCACCAGATCCTGCAAGATATCGTGGCCGTCGGATCCTCGGTATAGAAAAGGTTGGATCCCCATTTGTTGGGCTAGGGGACTGGAGTACATGACATAGCCCGAGTTCCAAATGACGGGATAGATCGTATTGAAGTGGAGGCTGCTGAGTTGGCCCATGGCCTCCTGGGTGCGCTGGCGATCCTGCATCACGTCCATGTCGTTCAGGGTCATCCACACGCCCCGAATTTCCTGCCGGGGGGATTGGGGCGGAGGCGCGATGGGAAAAGCATCCAACTGGGCGATCGCAGGCATCCCTGACAGCAGGACAATCCCCCAGGACAGTAGAAAGAGGATGGGCCACAGCCATCGTAGCCGAAGACGCAATCGCCACAATGAGGTAGACCGATGGGAACGGCGGGACGCTGGAGGATGGGGGAAGGGAAGGGAGGAGAAGATGCTCATGGGTATCTACAGAAGTGCACGATCAATCAGGAGAAAGCAAATTTAAGCGAGCTAGGCAGCGGCACTTGCTAGGCAACCGGGATCCATGTTGATCACTCTGGATAGATTGCTCTCCAGTCTACAAGGATCCTTTTTCTCTGCTTGGGAACTCGATCGCGGGCGGTGAATGGGAGAATTCAACGGCTGGGGCAAGTGATAGAACAGACGCTGGAGCACGCTACTGTTGATTGTTGAAATGACAATCGTCCAAATTGTTCCCTGCAACGGTTATTGCCAACGGATGATGGCCAACCATGCTTTCAAGCTTTCAACCCGTGATTCCCCACCGTCAGGGCACAAGGGGCGAAATGACCTATCCTCTGGTTTCATCGATCGGGGCTTAGCTTCAGGATAAACCTTGGTTTGGCTGGCATTTTCCTGCCTTTAGCCATCATCGTCTCCCTTCCCCGCTGCAACGTTCATGCCTGCAACGTTCACACCTGCAACACCTACTTCTGTCTTGGGTTGGCAAAATAGACACTATATCTAGTGTTGATTTCAATAAAATCCTGTTCCAAAACGCAAAAGTTCGCTAAGATATGCTCACATTTCCAATCACCCTTGCTCTGGTCGGTTTGGCCTAATTCTCTCAGCCTTCCTCCGGCTTGGGAACCTCTTGCTCTAGCCGACTGAGCAATCTTTCTCAGAATGCGACGGTTCTGAAGTTTCCCTTTCGTTGGCCCTTCTCGTTAATAGACCTATGGTTCGGACAGGCATTGGCATTCGTACAGCACAGGATCGGACGGAACGACTGGTCGGGCAGATCCATGTCTATGATGGGGCGGGCAAAGGTAAGTCCCAGGCAGCCTTGGGGGTGGTGCTTCGATCGATCGGCCTAGGCATCCAGACCTTTTCCCAAACGCGGGTGTTATTGTTGCGGTTTTTGAAGGGGCCGGGGCGTACCTACGACGAAGATGCCGCGATCGAGGCGCTGCAACGGGGCTTTCCCCACTTGATCGACCAAGTGCGTACGGGGCGGGCGGAATTTTTTGGAGCGGAGGAGATTACTAAGTTTGATCGCCTAGAAGCGCAACGGGGCTGGGATGTGGCTAAGGGGGCGATTGCGTCGGGGCTGTATTCCGTGGTGGTGATGGATGAACTGAATCCGGTGTTGGATTTGGGACTGTTGCCTGTGGATGAAGTGGTGCGGACACTGAAACGCAAACCAGAGCATATGGAAATTATTGCGACGGGTCGGGGTGCACCCCAGGCGCTGGTGGATATTGCCGATCTGCATTCAGAAATGAAGCCGCACTATCACACGCTACCAGAGGGGCAAGGCATTACAGGCATTGAGATCTATACCGGGGAAGGGAAGGGAAAATCGACGAGTGCGTTGGGTAAGGCATTGCAGGCGATCGGGCGAGGCATTAGTCAGGACAAGTCCCATCGGGTGCTGATTATGCAGTGGCTCAAGGGTGGCGTGGGTTACACAGAGGACAGCGCGATTCAAGCCCTGCGCCAAAGTTACCCCAACCTGGTCGATCACCAACGATCGGGCCGGGATGCGATCGTTTGGCGGGGGCAGCAGCAGGATATTGATTATGTGGAGGCGGAGCGGGGCTGGGAAATTGCCAAGTCGGCGATCGCGTCGGGGATGTATAAGACGATTATTTTGGATGAGTTAAATCCCACGATCGATCTAGAGTTATTGCCTGAGGAACCGATCGTGCAGGCGTTGCTGCGCAAGCCCAAGGATACCGAGGTGATTATCACTGGGCGTTGCAAAAATCATCCGGCTTATTTTGACTTGGCCAGTGTGCATTCAGAAATGGTGTGCCACAAGCACTATGCAGCACGCGGGGTGGATTTGAAGCGGGGTGTGGATTTTTAGAGTGTTGCTGGTGTCAGAACAAATCTGCTGACTCTGATCACCCATTGAATTAATCTGCGATCGCTCGATTATACAATCCCATCGGGTAGCGCTTGAAAGGATGGAATGCCTTCGTAGGGTTCATGCCAAGGGGCTTTAGACTCCACATTGACATGGGCCACAGGATGGAAGTCGATCGGGGTATCTACTGTGGAAAGAACGATCGCGAGATACAGCGATTTATCTTGCGGGTAATTCATCAACCTGGTTCCGCAGTTTGAGCAAAATGCTCTGTAGCCATTCAAAGCGTTTTTATATTCTTTGAGTAAGTTTCCGCCTTTTGTGATTTTGAGGGTATCCCCTTTTGCAAGGGTTAGGGTTGCAAAAGCAGAGCCATGAGCTTTGCGGCAGAAGGAACAGTGACAGTTAAAGGTCTTCTCTGGTATGAGTTCTACTTCGTATGCAATCTGACCGCAAAGACAACTGCCTGTTACCATGTCATTGTCCTCCAGGTAAACGGTTCCAATTTAAAGTGTAGTGGCTCAAGTTAGAAGCAGTTTGTATCCTGTCCATTTTCCTCCAACTCATGATCTTAAGGGATACTGTATCTAGTGGTTGATTTCCTTAAAGCTATATTACTGCCACCTACAACTCAATCAGCAGCGATTCAAAACCAGATAACGTCGAAGTTGTACGGCGGCAGACAAACTTGAATTTTCACCGATAACCCTTGTGCTGTCAGCCTCAGGGACTATGTTATGCCGATAATGCGAAGGAGGTTAGGACAGATTGCTGATAGTTAAATCAAGCAATTCTCTGCATTTTTTGAGATTTTTGAAAAGATTAGCTGCGTATACGTCTGGGAAAAGTGTATTTATAGAACTAATAACACTATCTAAAACACGCAAGGTCGTTTTCTGAATTATTCTTGAGTCATCTTCTGCTACATTATCCAAACTCTTAATTAAATTCTCTGGAATGGCTCTAAAAGTTACGTGGGCTATGAACAAGTTTCCATGAACAAGATATAGATGCTCTTTGTTTTTCTTCCGTTCTAGTTTCTCTCTATCCAGTTGTTCACTAATTAGACGCATAATTTGTACTACTCTCCAAAGTGATGGGCCAGTAACGCTACCATTGAATAAGGCTTTATATGGAGCTTTCTGTATATCATCCCAAAGTCTGCTAATTTTGCCTTTAGCTAGAACAGCGTATGTAACGTCATTAAATGAACAAGCACGCGCTAGAGTTGCTTCCTCAATTTCAAAACCTTTCTCTCTCAGTTGAGCAATTTCTCCAGCTTTATAAGCATAAATGATTCCTTCAAGGCGGAGTTCATTACGAATTCGCTCTTGCTCTGGATCGAGAGCAATGAAATCCCGGCTATCGATTCTATTTTGGGTGTTATTGGAGCGTGTTACTTCTCGGTCAAAGTCTTCAGGACAATCTTCAAGAGAGATGAAACGTATAGAAACTTTTGCCTGTTGTACCGAGTCTGGATATAGAGTAAATGCTCGTGCAACGGAGCCAACTGTCTGTGCCCCATTGACAATTCGAACATCTTTGCACTCGAAAACCCCTGAATCGCGACTGGAACCTCCAATAGGTCTTTTCCGAATCGAAGAACATAGTGCCGTTACACCATTGTTATAATACCAAAATTTTTCAGGTGATTTTTTTAGAGTTTCAATAATGCCATTATTAACATCAGTTTCCCCCAAATAAGTTCGTATATTCGGCGTAAAGAGTTTCGTATTAAACTTTTCCCACCAAGTTGCTAACTCCGCCGCGGAAACTTGCCCGTAGAATGATTGATATGGTTCTCTAGTTTGCCCCCAGTCATATAGCATTACTTCAAAGTCTATAGGCACTCCCTTGGAATCCTGAGCTACTGCATAGTAAATATACTTCTGATCAAAGACTTTAATAAACATCAAGTCTGTTGCATCATTAGTATCTCGTGCAAAATCGTCCAGATCTTGCTTCACTTCTGCACTTAATGAATCTTGTCCTGTATACGCTAAGATAAGCATAATCTTGGTGTCAGAATCATTCAATGCTTCATCAATTTCATCAGCTTTACTTTGAACCTTTTTGTTGAATCTATCAAATCTTTCATTGACTAAATCTTTAACACCACAAATAAACTTCTGCAAGTCACCTCTCTCAAAGCTACCCGAACCATTTTGCTTCCACTTAGATTGAACTAAATAAAGCACACGCTCCCTTTTGTCATAAAAGATTGCATCAATTCCGTTATCTTTACCTCCATCTACGATCGAGACTGATGCTTCTTCAGCAGAAATATCAGTCAAATGCATAATGGAAAATGCAGCTAGACTCCTTGACAGAAAAGATAACTCTCGGCTGTCAGCAGATTTCTTGCTCCAGTCCTTCATGTCAATCTTTTCAGAAAAAGTTTGCTCCAGAAATGCCTTAATCTGGCGTAAGTGAATAGCACTCATACTTTTTATACTGAAAGCTACTGCATAAGTAGCCGAATAATTAACCTGTCACCAATCTTAACTTTAAATAAAAAATTTAACCCTACCGATAACTGAAGGTGGCATAACGCAAAGTTCACCTGCTGTGAGTTGCTGTTGCTGAAACTAGTTTAGCATTGCCAGTCAGGTGCGACGATCGGTTAGGCTGGGCTAATCATGAAGTTTTTCTAGATTTTTGCCGGAAAACGACTGCCCACGAATCCACCTGAAAGATAGATCGAACTCTGCATCACACAAATGAGGGAGAAAACACCCCGATCGCTCTCAATGACCACCCTCTCTGCTTCCGTGGACGGGTTCCTGGGAAAATGAGCCAGTTACTTTTGCTAGAACCCCGATCTCCCTAACCAAAGTGCCCACAGACTGCTAAACCAACCTGCGGGACACTGATGCTGCGATAACGATTGCAGCTGTTCGCGACTCAATATGCCGATGTATTGTCCATCGGAATGGACGATCGGCATCGGTTGACGCCAATGAATCTGATCCGCATACCGTAACGTATGGAATCGGTGAATTGTGTCTTGCGGGAATCCAACGGCTCCTTGCTTCCTCCCAAACCCTTAAGAAAGCTCTACACCGGATCAACCCCAAAGACCTTCACGCCGTTGTCATACACCGTTATATTGCGCACCTTAATTGGCTGGCTGCCCGTCCCCGCAACGCCTTGGAATGACCAATCATTGCCAGAACTCCAAGCCAGTGGGCTATTGATGCGGAATCGAACTTCCTTACGGAAGGTAGGTTTGCCAGCGGCATCATACCCCCCAGGGAAAATCTTAGTTCCCGTTAAATTAATGTCTGCGTAGTAGATATTGTCGCGGTATTGGCGAATTTGGCTGGTTACTGCCGCTTCCGAATAGGGAATCGTCACCGTTAAATTCGCGGGATTCACACCATTATCCAACGTGAAGTAATAGCGGAAAGACAGCTTATCCGTCACCTTCGCAGGCCAACCGGATTGATTATTCACCCAAGCTCTAATTTCCACAAAATTGCTGCCCGTCGCATTCACATTCGCTTCCACAAAGAACTGATCACTGCGCGTTTCCGGCGCGGGGAAGCTGGCCAAAGGATTGCCACCATACAGACTATACAATCGCGCTAAAGCCCCCGTTAGTCCCGCGTTGTAGTCGATCGCTACCTCATTGGTTTGGTAGTTCGTCATATCTTCCGTAAAGCCGTCCTGCTGGTTCGGCCCCCCCAGCAACGCACCATAGAGGATGTGGCGGGGTTTCGTACTGGACGTGAACTGGTTCCAGCCTGCCCAAGGCCCGTTGGCGGTGGAGTGGTGTACCGAGGTCATGGGATTGGCTCCAAAGCCCAACATGTAACTGCGACCATAGGGATTGTCCCCCAAGGCGTAATTCACCTGCCGCACCGCAAAATTCTGATAGCGCGACTTCACCGTCGTGTCAGACACTAAATCGCTATAGGCCAAGGCGACAAAGGCTTGGGTCGTGGCGTAGCGCAGGGAACCCCAGGCATCCCGCCAAGCCAAACCACCGGGGGTGTAGGCAATCCGCTGTCCGTTATAGCCGACTGTCCAGTAATCCAAATAATTTTGCACTTCTGTGCGATAGACTGCTTTATTAGTCAATTCCGCTAGCAATACCTTGGCTCCTTTATCGACCCATTGCCAGCTTTGCTCGGATGTGTAATTTCCCCGAATCGATCCGGCAGCACCATCGTTGTAAATTTGTTCCGCACGGGTGAGATAACTATTGCCGTAGGCATTGTTTTGAGCCAGTTTTGCCTTGTGTAACCAAGTGGCTCCCCAGAGCAATTCATCGTAGAAACTCACATCTTGATAGGGCGATGACGTATCTCGACTTCCGTTGGGCGCAATTTGGGCGTTCATGCCGCGATAGGTATTGGCAAAGTCAAACAACCGTTCTGCTTTGGTTAAAAGCGTATTGGCATAGGTGGCATTGCCATTTTGCCGAAAGACGATCGACGCTGAAGCCAAGGCTGCCGCCGCCTGTCCCGCGATCGCGGAGTCGGGGGTCTGGATATTGATTTTATAGGAAGGCCGATCGGTCACTTCATGGATGACTTCTGCGGGTACCCAATTTTGGTGATCATCGCGACGACCGCTGCCCATGCTGCCCACTTGGGTATAGAACTCATACTGCCCCGGCGTATCGTTGGTAAACGCTTTCAGCAGGTAATCCGTGGCCCATTGAATATCACTGAGCAAAAAGGACGACTGCCCAGTGGACTGATAGGCCGTCGGCGTTTCTAGCCAGCCCCAGGACAACATCGCGGCAGAATAGGCGATCGTGCGGCTGAATTTAATGCGATCGCCCGCATCGTAGAAACCACCGGTCAAATCCCGCCCCACATCGGAACCGTCCAGCAAGGCTGAATCCCCGCGCCACTCAACGCGATTATTGCTCGGCAAACGGCCCGATCGTTGGGCATCGTAGAAATAAATCGACTTTTGCAACGCTTCCCCGTAGTTAAACCGTCCTGGAGTCACAGTGGGAATATTGACTGAAAACGTGCCCAAGATACCTGCGGTGGCCCAATTGCCATTGATGTCCCGTACCTGATTGGCTTGCAGGGCGATCGTGTAGGTGCCGTTGTCTGCACTGTCCCAGCCTCCCCCCGGTGGGGTAATCCGGTAGGTCACTGTGCGCGGGGTGCCGTTGGTGGTGCTATTAACGGCATCGCGAGTCGCTAGTTGACTGTAGCCATTCGGCCCTGTGACACGAATATCACTGCTATCCAAGCTACTAACGTCAATGCCTGTATTATCACTATAGGTTACGGTAAAGGTGTAACCATTGGCAGTGGCAGTTGTAATGTTTGTAGAAGCTGCGGTGGCCGTGGGCGCGATCGTATCTGTAACGGGAATGGTATTGAACAGTTGAGCTTGGGGGATAATTTGCTTGGCTTGGCTGGCGCTAGACCAAGCCAGTCTGGCCACCGCATTACCGCCATTTTCATAGTATTCCAGCCGAATATTATATTTCTGACCCGCTTGCAGCGCGATCGTGCCTTTATATTCCGTTGCGCTCTGGTTTTTCCAGCCATTGATCAACTGTTGCCCATTCACCCACAACCGAATGCCATCATCGCCCGTGGTGTAAAAGGTGTAGGTTTCGGAATAGACGGCCTGGACTTGTCCTGTCCAGCGGGCAGAAAAGGTATCTACCCCGATCGTCGATGCGGGGGCTCCCGAACCCCAATTGAAATTCACCGTCGCATCCGTTCGGGTCAGTTTCAAATTGGTAAAGTCGGAATTATCGTAATAGTCGGCTTTAAGTCCCGTGCCGCCCCCTAAACTGAGCGACGATGTAACCGATGCAGTGGATAGCATGGCCGAATCTCCTTACACAAGTAGTAGAAAGAACATGGGGCAATCTGCGAGCAATGCGCAGCACAGAACGGCTCAGCACAAAGTGGCTCAGCAGCAATGTCTTACGCAGGCTCAGCAATGTCTTAGTACGCAGGCTCAGTACGCAGGCTCAGCAAATCATTACGATTCAGCACCGAATGACGAGTTAGCGTGAGTAGAAAAGATTCAGCACAGAATGGATGGTCTTAGCACAGATACAGTCTCAGCACAGAATGGATAGTCAATAGGTAATCCAACGAAAACGAGCACAGAAAGCAACAGGAAACAACTGACCGATCAAAGATGACCGATCAGGGATAACGGGTCATCAATGACTGGTCACTCATCACTAGTCACTGATTACTAATTATGATTGACTTATCACTTAGGTATCCCAAATTTTCCGTTAAATACCGGATTTTCTTTTTAAAGAAATATTAAAGCACCAGCGGTAATCACGGGCGTCAGGGGGGATCAACTCAGTGAATCCCCTGAGACTAATCTTGCCAAGCCCTACTCCAGTCAGCGATCGCCTCGCTCAGCAACCGCCACAGCCCCTTTCCAAAGGCGCAGGATTCAGAGACAATCAAGGGCGATATCCTCCTTCATTCGGTGCTTGGCAATGGAGCAACTGGTTCAACCGATCGTCAATGGCCTGTCCCTTGGCAGCATCATGGCCCTATCTGCGGTGGGACTGACCCTGACCTATGGCATTTTGCGACTCTCCAACTTTGCCCACGGGGATTTGATGACCCTTGCTGCTTACTTAACGTTTTTGTTCAATAGCCTCGGGTTGAATATCTGGTTAGCCATGGGTTTGTCTACGATCGTGGTCATTGGGTTTGCCTTGCTGACGGACAAGTTCCTCTGGGCACCCATGCGCAAACAACGGACAACGCCCACCACGCTGATCATTATCTCGATCGGCCTTGCCCTGGCAATTCGCAATGGGGTGATTATGGTGTGGGGCGCGAGTCCACAAAACTATGATTTGCCTGTGGCGGAAACGCTCAATTTTTGGGGAGTGCGGGTGCCGTTTAACAGTTTGTTGGTGATGGGAATGGCGCTTGCGGCGATCGGGGGACTGCATTACCTGTTGCAAAATACCAAAATTGGTAAAGCCATGCGAGCGGTGGCCGATGACATTGATCTGGCGCGGGTGACGGGCATTAAAGTCGATCGGGTCATCCTGTGGACGTGGGTGATTGCGGCGGGGCTGACGGCAGTTTCCGGCAGTATGTTGGGGCTGATTGAAAAAATTAATCCCAATATGGGTTGGTTTTTAATTCTGCCGTTGTTTGCCTCGGTGATTCTGGGAGGTATTGGTAATCCCTACGGCGCGATCGTGGGTGCTTTTGTCATCGGGTTGGCGCAGGAAGTGGGGGCTGGGATGCGGCAGATCCTAGGAGATGCCTATCTGACGTTATTACAAAATCCAGTCCTCGCGCCGATCGTCAAGTTAATGAGTCCAGATTACAAAATCGGCATTGCACTGTTAATCATGATGTTGGTCTTACTATTACGTCCCCAAGGACTGTTTCGCGGCACCATGTAATCATGTGCGCTGTAATTATGCGCGTTGTCATGATGCGCGTTATGGATTAAATTTCGTCGATCGACCATTGATCAGAAATCGATCGACCATTGACATCATTCACAACACCTGATCATCCGTCAGCGAAACCCTTGATCGCTAACAGCGGTCAGAGAACTTACAGCATCCAAACGCGGGGAAGTTCATCCCAGGGGCGGCCTTGGCGGGATCGAATCCATTGCCAAATCTGGATGAAGCTCTGTCGCACTGCCGTACTGGAATGGCCTCGGTAGCGACAAAGCAAGCCTTGCGGTAAGCGGGTGACGCCCAATTGATCCCCAGGATAGCGAGCCGCGATCGGTTCCCAGAGTTGCCGAATCGCTTCCAGGTCGGCTTTTTCCAGCGATCGCCCTATCCAAGCAAAGGTACCGACGATCGGACAGTGGTTCAGTCCGTGGGGACTGGCGAGCATTTCTGGGGATGCGGGGAGCCATTGCCGATCGATCCAGAGGGGCGTTCCGGCTTGCCAAACTTCGGTGTGCGATCGCCAATCGCCTTGAGTAAAGTACTCGCCCCCTGCCGTGCGGCCAAAGCGCGTGATTTCCCACAGTACAACCTGCGCCCCCAGTGCCAGTTCAATTTGCAAATCCTGACGATATTGGGCGCGATCGAAGACGATCGTTTCCTGGGGAAGCCATTCCAACCAAGCATTGGGAGCGACGGTGATCTGAACGGTCTGCTGGGTGAGGTTTCCGGTGGATTTATAAATTTTGGCGGCAGCGGCAGTGGTTAGGAGAACATTTGCTTGCTCCCCGATCGTCACTTCGGTGGTTAAGCGATCGCCCCCAACCATACCTCCGGCGGTATGTAGCATCACAACTTGGCAGGTGCCGTCACGATGGGCAAACGATCGCTGAACTTTGTACGGCGCGATCGCTTGGCTATGGGTCAGCCGCGTTTGGCCATTGCTAGCCTGAAATTGCAGGTTCAATCGTCCCTGCCAATTGGAACTCGCAGTCGGTGGATTGATGGGGGATTCGATCGCAGACACAGAGATTACCTAAGGCCAAAACATTCCATCTGCATCCTCACAATGGATAGCATTATTACCATACCATTCCCAATAATTTGACCGACCAATTTTCCTCGACGTTCATTGGTGCGTTCTGTCCCGCTAACCTTCGATCAAAACGATGGGATGCGCCTAGGCAATGGAATGCAAATAAGCCTTGGGATACAATAGGCCCCATATCAGCCCGATTTCTATCCCTCTTTTGTTACTTTAGTGAGAGTAAAGTTGAGAACCTGGATTGAGTACGGCTTTAAGCAAGGGAAGAATGAACTGGGGTGGCATGATTATCGCCTGACCGATTATGCCAGTATTGAACGCTGGTGGGAATTGGTTTTCAGTGCCTATCTACTGGTTAGGGATTTGCAAAGAAATAATATCCCCTCTTCATTCCCCTACCCTCCGACCCTTTTACTCTCCTACCCCTACCCCAATTGGGATTTTATTTATACGCTGTGCCCTTACTGCTGCAACCCTATTGGTGTTGGGCCTGGTTAGAACGATGGCTACAGGTTTTTCCAGTGCCGGGACTCAAACGAAGTTTGCATCAGTTGATGGATTGGATGGATACCTTCCAGATTCTGCCAATCCCAGTTCTCAAAGCCGCTTGACGGAACTTGAACATCTTCTCTCTGACCGTAGTAACAAAAAAGGGATAAATGTAACGGAACATTATGTAACTCCATTGGAATGTTTGGGAGATAGTGTCAAGATTAGAACATCGGTATTTCACCAGGTTTTACGATTCGGGAGAAGTTAGAAATGGATGTTAAAGCGGCAGTTGCCTTTGAAGCTGGGGAGCCCTTGAGCATTGAAACGGTGCAGCTTGAACCTCCTCGAGATGGTGAAGTTCTGGTCGAAATTAAGGCAACGGGCGTGTGCCATACCGATGCTTACACGTTATCGGGTCGGGATCCAGAAGGCTTATTCCCGGCAATTCTGGGCCATGAAGGCGCAGGAGTTGTCGTAGAAGTGGGTAAAGGGGTCAAGTCACTTCAACCAGGGGATCATGTGATTCCGCTCTATATTCCCGAATGTCGTGAATGTGAGTATTGCCTCAATCCCAAAACCAATTTATGCCAATCAATTCGAGTCACCCAGGGACGCGGCCTCATGCCCGATGGCAGTAGTCGATTTTCGATCGACGGCCAAATGATTCACCACTACATGGGCACGTCTACCTTTGCTAACTACACCGTAGTGCCGGAAATCGCCTTGGCAAAAATTCGATCGGATGCACCCTTTGATAAGGTCTGCTACATTGGCTGCGGCGTCACGACGGGCGTTGGGGCGGTGGTCAATACCGCCAAGGTGGAACCGGGATCGAATGTGGTGGTCTTCGGCTTGGGGGGCATTGGCTTAAATGTCATCCAAGGTGCAAAGATGGTCGGCGCAAACATGATCGTCGGCGTGGACACCAATCCTAAGAAACGGGCACTGGCGGAAAAATTAGGCATGACCCACTTTGTTAATCCCCAGGACATTGATGGGGATTTAGTGGCCTACTTAGTGGAATTGACCAAGGGCGGTGCTGATTACAGCTTTGAATGCATTGGCAATATCAACGTGATGCGGCAGGCGTTGGAATGCTGCCACAAAGGCTGGGGCGTCAGTGTAATTATTGGTGTGGCTGGTGCTGGGGAAGAAATTAGTACGCGCCCCTTCCAACTGGTGACGGGACGGACGTGGACAGGCAGCGCCTTCGGGGGAGCTAGGGGACGGACGGATGTGCCCACGATCGTGGATTGGTATATGGACGGCAAAATCAACATTGATGATCTGATTACGCAGGTGATGCCGATCGATCAGATTAACGATGCTTTCACCCTCATGAAACAAGGGCATGGCATTCGGACGGTGATCACGTTCTAACGCAATCACTGTCGCAATCACTGTCATAATGACTGTCTTAGCATTTTCTCAAGTGTTGTGTTTCCGATGAGGTCAGTATGCTAGAGACGATTGTCCAGCGGTCTCAATCTTCTTGTTTTGGTGGAACGGTGGCATTTTATAGCCATCGATCGACGGTTTGCGATTGTGACATGCGTTTTTCGGTTTATGTGCCGCCCCAAGCTAAAGAGAAACCCGTTCCGGTGCTGTATTTTCTCTCTGGTCTGACCTGTACAGAAGAAAATTTCATGGTGAAAGCTGGAGCCCAACGCTATGCGGCTGAGTCTGGCTTAATGCTAGTGGCTCCTGATACCAGTCCTCGGGGGCTCAATTTGCCGGGGGAAGATGATTCTTGGGATTTTGGCAGCGGGGCAGGCTTTTATGTCGATGCGATCGTGGAACCTTGGCGATCGCACTATCGCATGTATAGTTACATCACCGTAGAACTGCCGCAACTGATTGCGCAACATTTTCCGGTACAGACTAACCGGAGTGGAATTTTCGGCCATTCCATGGGTGGCCATGGGGCGTTGGTTTGTGCATTGCGGAATCCGTTGCAATATCGATCGGTCTCTGCCTTCGCACCGATCGTGGCACCGATGCAATGTCCCTGGGGGCAAAAAGCCTTTAGCCACTATTTAGGCAGCGATCGGGCTTTGTGGACTCAGTATGATGCCACGGAATTGGTGAAGACAGTGCAGTTAGAACATGCTATTTTGATCGATCAAGGTACTGCTGATCAGTTTTTAGAAAATCAACTAATGCCCCAAACGTTTGCGACTGCCTGCGAAACTTCGGGCCAGGAGTTAATTCTCCGTCTGCAAACAGGCTATGACCACAGTTACTATTTCATTGCCTCATTTGTAGAAGATCACCTTCGCCACCATACTAAAGCCCTTTGTCAGCCTTGATTCTCTGCTAGGCTCAATCCTTGGGCTCAATTCCTAAGTCTCTGGCAGAGAACGATTAATTTGTTGGATCAACTTTGTTGGATCAATAGACCTCCTGCATGAATCAAGTGGCTTGTGCCAGTTCAAAATTGAGTAGACCCGCAATCAAATTGAGCCGGAGTCCAAACCGCTTCCTGCGATTGCGATAGCGCCCCGA
>NZ_JBLZFX010000033.1:0-60479 GCF_050753345.1 Alkalinema pantanalense CENA528
AACGCAGCAGGCTTGTGGAACTTCTACTTAGATGCAGCATAAGTTAGATAACAGTCAGGGCAAACCCTGTCCCAGAGCTGGTTTTATTTCCCAACAACTCTAATGTCATTCCAGACTTGGCGCGGGCTCATCGATCGAGGTTTTTGCAACATTGATCCGTTCGTTTTCCCAGGATTGGATCGATCGAGGTTCTAGCAAAGGCGATCGGCTCATTTTCCCAGGACCCCGTCCACGGAAGCAGAGAGGGTGGTCATTGAGAGCGATTGTGTTTCTTTCTCCCTCATTCGTGTGATGCAAAGTTCGATCGCCACCTCCAAAATCCTGAGTAAAATCGAAGAGGAATGTTGAGCCTGAGGGCAACCATATGAATGTCTGCTCTACGGCGATCGATTCGGTTACAGATTGATACGATCGAAGGTGGAAGGGGTTCGATCTAGAAATTGTGACCCTAGCTTAAAGTGCTCAGTAAGGCAAGGTTTAATAGATAGACTTAAAACCTGATGCGGATGAAAGGACTTGAACCTTCACTTCGTGAGAAACCAGAACCTAAATCTGGCGCGTCTACCAATTCCGCCACATCCGCGTGACATGTACCACTATAGCAAAAAAAAATCCATTCGGGCGATCGGAGCACAATCTTCCCAACCCCGATCGCCCAAACCGCCTCAGGACAAACTGTCGGGATGGATAGGCACCAAATTGCCTTCGGTGGTGAGGCCCAAAAGAATTTCTTCGCCCGATCGAATAATTCGACCCGAAATCGAGCATCTTTCCTCGCGCTCAGATGTAGCGTTAAAAGTCGCGCGGATGTCAGAACTGGACACATTCGTAAACAGGTCATTGGAGCGCTGCTGCACATAATTCCAAAGGATATCGCGTATGAGCGCCTGATAACCCTGATTGCCCGAAAGCGTTTTAAGTCGTTCCTTTAGTTCTCGCTCTAGACGAATGCTCGTGACTTCCATTTCTGTGGTGGGGATGCGGGTTAGTGCTTGCATGACAGTCTTCCTCCAAAAAAACTAGACAGGGGTGTATTACGAGTGTAGTATTTTAATTGTAATCTGTCGAAGCCTCATACTACATTTTTGCCATGAATACGCTACGACTGCTACCCCTGCTAGATTTACAAGATTTGCGAGTGTTTCTCGTGCTGGCAGTGATGCAGGTCGTTGCTGGGCATCTGATGATCTCTTGGCACCGAGCGATCGCTTGGCAAACTGTGTTCCCCGGAATCGTACCGCATAAGCTTGTAGATCCACGAAATATTGTTTGTAAATCCTCTCTATATCGAATTTTTAGCAGTTTTCTACTACTGCTCCACCTTAAACCAGCGAGTCTTCAGCCTTCTACTTTCCCACACCACCACCGCAGCCGCAGCCATGCCGCAACCCTCATGGCCTGCTAACCCTCGAAACCATTGAAAGCATTGTCGTTTCGTGTCTCCGCTTCCCCAGGGTTTGAAGCGGAGCTTTCTTATCGTCATCCACTTTCGTTAATGCCAACCTAAAAAAATTTAATAGGTCAGAGGAAAATGCTGAAAATTACCTATACGGAAACGGGGGTCTATTTAGAGCGCCTCTATTACACCCTAGAAGAACTCGTTGCAATGCGGGTGTCCTTGGCAATGCGTCTGGGCCAGCGGCTCTGCGTCGAACCGGGAACGGCGACAATTCTGTTGCCCCTTCGCTATAAAAATGCCCTGAGCGCCCTTGATCGGGAAACCGAGATTGCTTACTGCGTCTGCGATTCTGAGTTTCTAGAAGTGGAACTGCACGGCACTTGGATCGCCCAAGATGTCCAGATTCAAGACGGGGTATTCATTACAGAAGTTAGTGATCGGGCGGAATATATTCTGATGAAATTGTGGCGGGATTCGCGGGATTTCCTAGCCTTGCCACGATGAGGGATCGTAAAAACGCTCGATTAATTTTTCCTTGGGGGTTGCGAGGCAGTTGGTCTAGGGCAATCCATTTTTTTGGCTGTTTGTACCGACTCAGTTGTCCCGCGATCGCCCGTTGGAGTTCCTCGACGGGCATTTCCGGCTGACGGGGCACATAGGCCGCCGCCACCTGTTGGCCCCAAGTGGGATCATCCAGCCCCAAGACACAAACATCTTGCACCCATGGAGTCGATCGAATCACCGCTTCCACTTCAGCGGGAAAAACATTTTCCCCCCCAGTAATAATTTTGTCGCTGGCCCGCCCCAGCAGATGCAGATATCCCGCTTCATCTAAGTAACCCACATCATCGGGAATGAACTGCGCTGGGTCACTGGAGTCAGCGTCGCTCGCGATCGTTCGATCGGGGAAATAACCCACCATGCGCGATCGGGCTTGAATGGCGATCGTGCCCACACTTCCCGCTGGCAAAGGGTCACCCGCTGCTGATTGGATCATAATTTGGGCATGGGGTAAGGGTCGGCCAGCCCCAGTTTTGCCCGCGAGAAATTCCGCTGGCTTTAGCGTAGCTACTTGGGAGGCCGTTTCCGTCATACCGTAGGTTGGGGCGATCGGCCATTGCCGCGATCGCGCTTCCCGCAGCAGCCCGTCCCAGGCCGGAGCACCCCCCAGCAGAATTGCCCGCAGCGATCGTAGAAAACTCGAATCGATCGGGGATTGCATCAACCGTTGCAACTGCGTCGGCACGAGGGACAGAAAAAATTCCTCTGGTGCAATGGGTGGTAACTCGCCAGATTCCAACGATTTCCAATCCTGGAGACACAGTTGCCCCCCGGTGATCAGCGATCGTAAAAACTGCATCAAGCCGCTGACATGGTAAAGCGGCAAAACGCAGAGGGAATGGATGCGATCGACGGCAAAGTGGGCCTGCATCCCCAGAACCGATGCCCGCAACGTTTCCCAAGTATGTACCGCAAACCGCAGTTGGCCGGAGGTACCCCCAGTGGGAATCAGGATGCTGGATGCGTGCTTTCGCAATGGCGGCGGAACTGTGCCCCAGAGGTCGCTCGGTTGCACAAGGTGATTCAGTTGTTGCCATTCTTGCGCACCCCAATCGGGATTGCACAGGAAGAGGACGCTAGGGCAAGAACAGGCAGCCAAAAAGTGAGCGAGAAATTGGCTGGGTTCCCGTTCCGCTAGAAAAATAATGGGTCGGCTAGTGGGTTGATCTGGCGATCGAACACCCGCCTGAAGGTGATCCAAGCGCTCCTGAGCGAGTTCCAACACCTGCCGCTGATCAACCCCGATGAGCCAAGGTTCCGTCGATCGTTGCTTGAAAAGATCTAAAGGCGTCATAGGCACAAGCTCTCAATCACCAGTTCTCATCACGCGATCGGTATTTTAAAACTCGCGCTTGTTTAATTTTAAGATCTTGTTTGCAATGAACAATATGAAAATTATGATTTGTTTTGGTACATTTTTTGTGTTTCGATTTGATAAAACTTGTAAGAAACCAAAGTATTTCAGGATTTTTACCAAAAATTGCTTTGATGTCTTTCAATCAAGAATTTAAATGATTACTCCATTAATCACCCAGCACTCTATTTTTCATCCTAATATTATTTTTCATAAATTAATAGATAATAATTAGATTCTGTCAAAGGACAGATAAATGGTCATCGTGGTACACGATCGTAGTAGTTTATCTAGTAATCGTTTCAGTCACCGCTTAGTAATTTTCAATTTGATCGACTAATCTCCCTATTTCATGAGTCCACAAAACAACGAAAACACTGACTACGACAGCCCTTGGAAATCATTTATTGAATTGTATTTCCATGATTTCTTGTCGTTCTTTTTCCCGCATATTGAAGTAGATATTGACTGGTCAAAGCCCATTCGCTTTCTCGATAAAGAACTCCAGAAAGTGGTGCGCGACGCAGAGCTTCCTAAACGCTATGCCGATAAGCTCGTTCAGGTGCATCGATTGAGCGGTGAACAGGCGATCGTGATTTGTCATATCGAAGTGCAAAATGATGGGGAAGCCGATTTTGGTGCGCGGATGTTCAGTTACAATTACCGCCTGCGCGATCGCTACAATTGTCCCGTGGTGAGTTTGGCCATTTTGACGGACGATAGCAGGCAGTGGCGACCCAGTGGCTTTCAGGCTGAACTGTGGGGCTGTTCGACAGAGTTTCGGTTTCCAATCATCAAGCTGATGGATTACGAATCCGATTGGGCAGGGCTAGAAGCCAGTCGCAACCCATTCGCGGTGGTGACGATGGCGCAGTTAAAGACCAAGGAAACTCACAATCAGCCCCAGGAACGTAAGAATTGGCGCTATCAGCTGACGACAATGCTCTATGACCAGGGCTATGGGGAGCAAGATATACTGGAATTACACAACTTCTTGGACTGGTTAATGAAGTTGCCGAAAGCATTGGAAAAGCAGTTCCAGTTGGAGTTAAAAGCTTTTGAGGAGGCGAATCAGATGAAGTACGTCACCACGATCGAGCGCATGGCCAAGGAAGAAGGCAGAGCTGAAGAGAGAGTTGCAACTCAAACTGAGATCGCAATCAAAATGCTCCGAAAAAATATGCCACTGGAGACGATCGCTGAAGTCACAGGACTACAGCTCGAACAAGTCCAAGCCATCCAAGTTCAGTTACAACAAAACTAGAGATCGATTGCTGGTACTAAAGCTGTAAACAATACCCCGATCGTTACGATCGTTCAAATGATTGGTCTCATCTTCATCGAGAGACTTAAAGCACAGAACTTCCAACTTGTTGAAGGCTTTTGAGGAGGCGAATCAGATGAAGTACGTCACCACGATCGAGCGCATGGCCAAAGAGAATGAACGAATTGCGACTCAAACTGAGATTGCAATCAATCTTCTAAAACAAAATTTAACGATCGAAGCGATCGCCCAAGCTACTGGACTAACGATCGAACAAGTCCAAGCCCTTCAATCTCAGTTACAGCAGAACTAGCGAGCGATCGCTGATACTAAAACTGTAAGAAATATCCCATGAAGGCTTGGATCACAGAATTTCCGACCCTGCATCAACTCCCTCAAAAGGATTGTGAAATCTTTGAACGAACCATTGATCCGTCCCGTATCCTAACGCGCGGGAAGTGCCACAGTGGATCGCGAAATGAATACCTGCATTGCGACCGATCGAGGTTTCAAATACTGACGAAAAAACCGTATCTATGGTGTAGCGTTGGCAAAGGGTTTGGAGCCGAGAAGGAAATCCTGCGATCGCTGGCTTGATGACATAAATACCTCGCCAACCGTGTTGGTAACAGGTTTGCAATTGCTGAACAGTGGCGATCGATTCATCTAAGGCAATAGGCGTTGGATAGGTTTGGCTGAGGCGTAAAGTAGCATCGAATTGATCGATCGCCAACGGTTGTTCCAGATATTCGATCAGACCTTCAGCACAGTGGTCTAGCCAACGCTGGGCTTGCTCGATCGTCAGGCCACCATTGGCATCTAACCGCAGTTGAACATCGGAAGGCAATTGCCTTACCAGTTGTCTAAACCCCGTTAATTCTGTTTCCAGATCCGCCACACCAATTTTCCATTTAAAGATCCGAAACCCCCGTTCGTAGAGCGATCGCCATGCCCCCAATGCAGCTTCACCCGTGGGCAACAGTCCCGCAGTCACGATCGATTGATTGGAAATACTAGACTGCAGCAACAGGGCAGACTCAAACCCAAATTGACAGGCAGGTAATCGATCGGGAATGGCTTGAATGGTCAATCGGGAAATTTTGGGTGGGAGCGATCGGCAAAATTCTAATGCCTCTGCTAACGTTTCCGAGCCAAACCAAGGGAGCGGCGCAATTTCTCCAAACTGAGCCAGTCCATCGGGCGGAATAAGCCGAACAATAATACCCTCCCGCACCGACCAACTTCCGTGACTCGTTTGCAACGGCTGCTTAAACGATCGACGATAGGGCAGAAAATCAAACTGAAACATGGGAGCCAATCGATCAAAGCAAACCGAAAATGCTACCGAAGTAACTACTAGAAATTAAACTAAAACGAAGGCAACAAAAATCCCAAGCCGAACAACAAACCACACCAAAAATGCATTTCCACCGCAATTAACCGACAGAAAGTTAAACGCTGGGGCTGGTTGTAATTGTCTAGAATGGTTTTGCAAAGCCGATAGGCTACGGGAATACTGAGGAAGGACAGCAGCGAAGCGATCGGAAATACCTGCGTGATTACCCCGATCGCCACCATAGCATAGACACTGCCGCAGACCCAACGCAACAACTGTGCCGATCGCTGGGAGCCGAATCGCACCACAGGAGACAATTTCCCGATCGCAGCATCATCCTTGACCTGATTAAAGTGGGAACAAAAGAGGATCACACTCGTAATCACCCCAACCACGATCGACGCGATTAAATTCACCGCCGAAAACGTTTGGGTTTGACTGTAGTAACTGGCCGACATTGCCAACGGCCCAAAGGCAAAAAAGCAGAGAATTTCCCCCACCCCCTTATAACTTAAGCGGAAGGGCGGGCCTTGATAAATGTACCCAATTCCACAGCAAGCCAGGATCAATCCAATCACCGTAAAATCTCGCTGCATCGCCGCGATCTCGGCAATTCCCAGTAACCCCAAGCCTAAAAAAGCATTGGAAATCCAAAAAATCAGCGACTTGTTCCCCGTGATGTTCACCACCGAGTTGAACTTGTTGACATCTACCCCGGTATCCGCATCAAACACATCATTGCTGAGATTCTCCCAAGCCAAAATCAGCACCGCAGACAGCAAAAACAGGCCAAACACCAACGCATTTAAGTGACGGGTTTCGGCATAGGCGATCGCGGAACCGACCCAAATGGGCATAATCGCCACACTATACATCGGCGGCTTAATCGCAGCCCACCACAGCTTACGACGGCTGAGCGCGGGGGCTATTGCTTGGGAACGATCGTTGGCTGGCTCAGGGGAGTGGATAGTCATTAAAATTTGCTAGACATAGTGCTATTTTATGGACTGCCTATCAGTTTCTCATTCTGAATTGCGGCATATTACAGTGGTTATAGAAACGTTACAGACCCGATACCTAGGGCGAATAAACCGTTTCCAGCTACCTTTTCCAGGAACTCCGAAAACCGATCGCGAGCCCAGCCCCAAAAGTTTTTACGGGCGATCGTCAGCCCTACGATCGCAGGCTTCTTCACTAGGTGGATCGCCACCCATGGATCATCAGCTACCTTTTACGTTGGCTATTTAATAAAGAATTATGTCGAATTGTGGGTATAGCCATGGGCGATCGTGGGAGGGAAGAAGCGAGAAAACCCAGCCAAGATCGACTCGAACCAGCAAGAATACTCACTAACCTCAACCTTTTACCAACTTGGGATCCAATAAAATCCCGTTACAGGCAGTCGTCTCCTATCCTTCCAAAGTCGATTAAGATCAACTTAAGAAAATTTGCCGCTTGAAGCCTGTTTACTCATGCCCGTTAGTCCTTATTCTCTAGACTGCTTCAAAACGCATCGTGATTTATATAACTTCCTTTTTGCGTGTAAGCAGGCATTTGTCAATACATCTCAAATTCAACTGATTAGTATTTCCTTTTCAATTCATGAAGTTGATCCCCTTGCGGTCTTACAAACCTGTGTAATGCCCCAGGAAAGGCACTTTTATTTTGAGAAAAGTGGACAACAGCAAGCACTGCTGGCGGTCGGTTCGGTCATGCAGTTGGAGTTGGAAGGGAGCGATCGCTTTGCCCAATCCCGTGACTTCATTCAGCGGCTATCCCAGCAAATCACCTTGGTTGGGGATCTAGACGCGCCTTTTGCGGGGGCGCACTTTTTTTGTGGCTTCTCCTTTTTCGCCCAATCCACCCCCGCCTGTACTGCCGGATCGGTACTGCTGCCCCAGTGGCAAGTCTCGCGGCTCGGCTCCCACAGTACGATCGTGGTTAATGTGTTGATCGACCACGGATTTGATCCGCAAATCCAAGCCACCCACATCTGGCAACAAATCCAAGCCATCCAAACCGCCACCCTAGACGGCGATCGCGGGGTGGATAATCCAATTCAAACGATCCAGGGGGTCAGTTCACCAGAAACGTTCCAACAGGCTGTCCAGCAAGCCCTGCAGGAAATTCACGATCGCAAACTTGCCAAAATCGTCCTAGCCCGCGCCTTTGATGTCGTCGCAGCGACCCCTTTCAATCTGGTCACCTCCCTCCACAATCTGCGACGGCTCTATCAGGACTGCTATATCTTTTCCAGCCACCACGCCCAAGGGGTTGCCGGGGGCCAAACCTTTATTGGGGCCAGTCCAGAACGGCTGGTCACCATGCAACACCATCGTTTGGAAACCGATGCCTTGGCTGGATCTGCCCCCCGTGGCCACACCGAAGCCGAAGACATTCGTCTGGCTAATCAGTTGCTATCCAGCGAAAAGGAAACCCACGAGCATCAACTAGTCATCGATTTTATTACCCAGCACTTGGGCAACTTAGGCTTGCAACCCAAGGTTCTCACCCCGCGTCTGCTGCAATTGCCGAATATTCAACATCTCCACACGCCGATCGCCGCCGAGGTTCCCGACAAAGTACATCTGTTAGATATTCTGGCGGAACTCCACCCCACCCCTGCTGTAGCTGGTGTGCCCCGCGAGTTAGCCTGTACCTATATTCAACAATTGGAACCCTTTGAGCGATCGTACTATGCGGCTCCCATCGGCTGGGTAGATGCCCAGGGCAATGGGGAGTTTGCAGTCGGCATTCGATCGGCAATTTTGCAGGGACGACGGGCGCGGCTCTTTGCCGGGGCGGGCATTGTGGAAGGGTCCAATCCCGATCGGGAACTGGTGGAAGTGCAGCTTAAACTTCAGGCTTTATTACGGGCACTCGCCTAGAATTCAGGGGACTCGCTTGGGGTTCAACAGACGGTGTAGGGTGGAGGTTGTCGCTTATTGCCTCAACCCCTGTGCTTGACTTTCGGAACCTCGATCTTCGGAACCTGAATACATTGTGGTCATCAGTTTTGGTGGAAACCTTAGTGCTGTGCGGGCTGAGGACGGCGATCGCCTGTCCAGGTTCCCGATCGGCTCCCTTAGCCGTGGCCTTTGCCCAGCATCCTAAGGTTGCAGCAATTCCAGTCTTGGATGAGCGATCGGCGAGCTTTTTTGCCCTGGGGATTGCCAAACACACCCATCGTCCTGTGGCATTGGTTTGCACATCTGGCACGGCGGGGGCAAATTTCTACCCAGCGGTGATTGAGGCGCGGGAAAGCCAAGTGCCGCTGTTGGTGCTGACCGCCGATCGTCCGCCGGAACTGCGGGACTGCAATGCAGGACAGGCGATCGATCAACAAAAATTATTCGGCTCCTATCCCAACACCGCCTGCGAATTGGCTACACCTGCGTTAGACCTTTTCCTGCTGCAATATTTGCGACAACGCATCGCCCAGTGTTATTACCAAGCGCAATATCCATTTCCTGGGCCAGTTCATATCAACATTCCCCTGCGAGATCCCCTTGCCCCGATCGAGCAGCCGGAGGTGTTGGCCTTTGCAGAGCAGATTCCCTCGCATTTTTTTGATCACCTAACGGCTGTAACGGGAGCAAGATCGTCCACCGAGGAATGTTATCTAGCAACGAGTCCACTGAATTCAATCCATGGATTTGGGCTGACGCCCCATCAAGGGCTGGGCCTCCAACCCCAAATGGCAACTTTTGGATTCACTGCTTGGTCTGGCAAACGTGGCGTCATCGTTGCAGGGGTGGCACAACCGCAACATCCCCAGGCTTACTGTCAGGCGATCGCGCAGTTGGCGAAGACGTTCGGATTTCCGGTGCTGGCTGAAGGGCTATCCCCGGTACGGAATCATGCTGGGTTGAATCCCTATGTTGTGTCCACCTACGACAGTATTTTGCGTAACCGTGCCTGGGTAGATCGCTTGCAGCCAGAGGTTGTGCTGCGGGTGGGGGATATGCCCACCAGTAAAGTGTTGCGGGAATGGCTCAACACGACCCAGCCTCACCAGTGGGTGATTGACCCGATCGATCGTTCCCGCGATCCACTCCACGGCAAGACAATTCCCATCCCAATGACCATTACAGAATTCGTGATGCAGTTAGGGTTAGACAATTCGATCGTCCCTTCGAGCGATCAACAGCCTACACCCGTCAATCGCTCCTATCTTCAGGATTGGTTGCTTGCTGAACAGCAGACGAGATCGACGATCGACCAAGCCATGGCGCAAATTTCCCCGCTATTTGAAGGCAAGGTTGCTTGGTGTCTATCGCAAATCCTGCCGCAGGGCACGCCATTATTCATCGCCAACAGTATGCCGGTGCGGGATGTGGAGTATTTCTGGCAACCCAACGATCGGCAGATTCAACCCTTTGTCAATCGCGGGGCTAATGGTATTGATGGCACTCTATCTACAGCATTAGGCATTGCCCAGGGGAACCAACCCACCGTCCTGCTCACGGGCGATTTGTCCCTGCTGCACGATACCAATGGATTTCTGCTGCGCCAATATTTCCAAGGCCACCTGACGATCGTGTTGGTCAATAACAATGGTGGGGGCATTTTTGGCATGTTGCCGATCGCCCAATTTGATCCACCCTTTGAAGCCTTTTTCGCGACCCCGCAAAATATCGACTTTGCCCAGCTTTGCCAGACCTATGGCATCGAGCACGAAACCATTACCGACTGGCACCATTTAGAACAGCAACTTAAAGTGCTGCCCGATCGCGGCATTCGGGTACTGGAAGTGCCCTGCGATCGCACCCAAGATGGGGGATGGCGCAGAACATTACTCAATCCCATGGCGTAAAGTAAACCCGCATTGCAGCCCAACTACTCCGACCACCCGACTACCCGACTACCCGACCACCCGACCACCCGACCATCTGACCATCCCCGTCAAGGATATTTCCTAGGAACCAGTTCTGGGTAAAAGTCGATCGTGCCATAACAAGATCCAGCCAACGTTCTCCGCAGAACTTGTGCCAGTTTAGAAACTGCCTAAAACAGGCGGATTTGGGGCTTTTGCCTGGAACTTTTGGAACAGCGGTTTCGACAAAGTAGGTATGCAATCCACACAGGATGAAACCAAATGCAATGAACAGTCAGTGAAATTTATTGAGTCGGTACAGGCAATGCAACGTTGAATGCAATTAACTCAGTAAAACTGATGATTTCACCCATTTTTTCAAGCAATTGGTTAAACCCTCTGCCGTAGGATTGCAGCCCCAAGCATCAATTCTGAATTATTTTCTGAGGATCGAACGATGAAACTCTCTCTGAAAGCCATTGCCTTTGCTAGTGTGTCCGCTCTGTTGGTCGGTTCCACGATCGCAGCAAGTTCCGCTTCTGCCCAGCCCGTACCGTTCAATGGCAGCTATGTGGGCGCAGGGGTCTCTGGCAGCGTCACGGGCGGCGGCGCGGGTAACGATGGCCCTAACTTTGGTGGTAACGTTCAAGGTCGCTTTGCCGTTCCTAACGCGCCTGTTTCTGTCCGGGGTACCGTTTTGTTCAATGGCAACAACAGCGCCATTATCCCCACACTGACCTATGACTACGCCGTGGCCAAAAATACCAACGTCTACGCGGGTGCTGGGTATTCCTTCGTTCAAAAAGATGGCACCAACTCCCCCTTGGGTAACCGGGATACGGCGGTTCTCAATGTCGGCGTAGAATCCCAAGTTGCGAAGGGTGTTGTGGTTTACAGCGACGCCAAGTACGGGATTAAAGGTTACGAAAGCGGCAAGCCTTCCGTAGGTCTGAGCGCAGGCGTAGGTTTGCAATTCTAAAGCCCGATCGACCTGTTCTAAGGCTCCCAGCAATCACCGAGATGGGCAATGACCGAGATGGACATTGAGCCATCTCGGCTTTGCTTTGCAGCAGGAACATCTTTTCTGAGTGACCATCCTCCTCTAAAATGGGAAGCTGGCTTAAGCGGTAGAGGAAGCAATGGCAGAGACGCTTTTATTCAACGCACTTCGAGAAGCGATCGACGAAGAAATGGCGCGTGACCCCAGCGTATTGGTCATGGGCGAGGACGTAGGTCATTATGGTGGATCCTACAAAGTCACCAAGGATCTCTATGAGAAGTACGGCGAATTGCGCCTTCTTGACACGCCCATTGCAGAAAACAGCTTTACCGGAATGGCCGTCGGTGCAGCAATGACGGGTCTACGTCCCATCATTGAAGGGATGAACATGGGCTTTCTGCTGCTGGCGTTTAACCAAATTTCCAACAACGCCGGGATGCTGCGCTACACCTCCGGTGGTAACTTCAAAATTCCCATGGTCATCCGGGGGCCGGGTGGCGTGGGTCGGCAACTGGGGGCAGAACACTCCCAGCGGCTAGAAACGTACTTTCAAGCGGTACCGGGGCTGAAAATTGTGGCTTGCTCCACCCCCTACAATGCGAAGGGCTTGCTGAAAGCGGCGATTCGGGATGACAACCCCGTGCTGTTTTTCGAGCATGTGCTGCTTTACAACTTGAAGGAAGATCTGCCCAGCGGCGAGTACATTTGCCCGTTGAACAAGGCGGAAATCGTTCGTCCTGGTAAAGATGTCACGATTCTGACCTATTCCCGGATGCGCTACCACTGTCTGCAAGCCTTGAAGACCCTGGAAAAAGAAGGCTACGATCCAGAACTGATTGACTTGATTTCCTTGAAACCTTTGGACTTTGACACGATCGGGGAATCGATTAAGAAAACCCATCGCGTCGTGATTGTCGAGGAAGGCATGAAAACGGGTGGGATTGCCGCAGAACTGATTGCATCGATCAACGATCGCTTCTTCGATGAACTGGATGCTCCGGTGATTCGTCTCTCCTCCCAGGATATCCCCACCCCCTACAACGGCACTTTGGAAAATCTCACGATCGTCCAGCCGCCCCAAATTGTAGAAGCAGTGAAAAAGATTACTGGCAAACAGTTCTAGGGAAGCCAGTCCAGAATTACAGCTTTCTAGAAATCTCTCTAGAAAGGAGATATTGAATTGATTTCAGTTGAGAGGAGCGATCGCGATCGCTCCTCTTTTTGGTAACACTCGCAACTGCGGGGTATCATAGCGTTTGTCACAACAGGATTCTGTATGGGAAGGCAACGTTGGTTATTAGGAGTCATTGTGGCGCTCGTGGCAGCGTCGGTCTTTACCTTGACTCAAATCCCCATTAAGCTTGGGCTCGACTTACAAGGGGGATCACAGCTCACGATTCAAGTGAAACCCTCCGAAGATATTAAAACGATTGGGGCACGGGAATTGGAAGCCGTGCAAATGGTCATCGATCGGCGGATCAATGGTCTAGGGGTTTCGGAACCCGTCGTGCAAACCGTGGGCCAGGATCAGGTGCTCGTGCAACTCCCCGGCGTCACGGATCCTGAGCAAGCCGAACGGGTATTGGGAGGCACCGCTCAGCTAGAGTTCCGGGAACAACGCCAGGGCACGGAAGGGATTTTCCAAGCGGAATATCAAAATAACCGGATTCTGCAAACCCAGGTTCAAGAACTCCGCAAAGTCAAGGGTGATCCCAAAGCTTTAGAAGATATCCAAACTCGTCTCAAGGCCAGCAACAAAGCGCTTTTAGAACTGTTTGATAAGTCTGGCATTATTGGCAAAAATCTACAGGATGCCTTTGCCACTTCTCCCGCCGGGGGAAACTTTTGGGCCGTGGATATTCGGTTTGACACCGAAGGGGGCAACAAATTTGCCGAAATGACTAAGCGGCTGGCAGGCACCGGGCGCAGTATTGGTATTTTCCTAGACGATGGCTTAATTAGTGCTCCGGTCGTCGGCCCAGAACATGCGGCAACCGGGATCACCGGTGGTGGCGCAACGATTACCGGGAACTTTACCGCACAGTCGGCCCAGGAACTCGCAATTCAGCTCAAAGGTGGCTCCCTGCCAGTGCCGATCGAAATTGTTGAGAACCGCACCGTCGGTGCGACCCTGGGACGAGACAGCATTGAACGCAGCATCTATGCCGGAGTTGGAGGTCTTCTCTTAGTCTTGGTTTTTATGGTGCTGTACTACCGCCTACCCGGCGCAATTGCTGCGATTTCACTGATGATTTACTCAATTTTGTCGATCGCGGCCTTTGATCTGTTGGGAGTGACGCTCACCTTGCCAGGGATTGCCGGATTCATCCTCAGCATCGGGATGGCTGTAGATGCCAACGTGCTGATCTTTGAACGCACCCGTGAAGAACTGCGGGCGGGCAAAACCCTGTATCGATCGGTGGAGTCTGGCTTCTACCGTGCCTTCTCTAGCATTCTCGACAGTAACGTCACCACTCTGATCGCCTGCGCTGCCCTTTTTTGGTTGGGTTCCGGTTTGGTCAAAGGGTTTGCCTTAACCTTGGCGTTGGGGGTTGTGGTGAGTATGTTCACTGCGATTACCTGTAGCCGCACGTTATTAATGACCGCACTGAATATACAAGCCTTCCGCAAGCCTTCTTGGTATTGCCCCGGTCTTACTTCGACAACGAATTCTTCTAAGGTGGAGGCTGCATCATGAAGCTTCAGGTCATCAAACAACGTAACCTCTGGTGGGCCATTTCCTCCGCCATGATTTTGGCGGGGCTGATTTCCATGGTGGTCTCTTGGACTCAGATTGGGGCACCTCTCCGGCCTAGCTTGGATTTCGTTGGTGGCACCCGGCTGCAACTAGAACTCGATTGCAGCAAAGTTGATTGCAGCAAGCCGATCGACCTCGATGGTGTGAGATCGGTGCTGAAAGACCAAGGCTTGGGGGGCAGCAGTGTCCAACAGGTGGGAGATAAAAATCAAAACCGACCTTCCCTCTCGATCCGCACGAATAACCTGAACGTGGATGCACGGGAAAAGTTATTGACAGCGCTCCAGGAAAAAGTTGGGGCGTTTAATCCCCAGGGAACCTTGATTGACAGTGTGGGAGCCACTCTTGGACAGCAGATCTTTTCCCAAGGGTTGTTAGCGCTATTGCTTTCCTTCGTTGGCATTACGGTCTATCTCGCGTTCCGGTTCCAGTTTGACTATGCCGTATTTGCGATCGTGGCCTTGGTGCATGACGTGTTGGTTACCGTTGGCGCATTCTCCATTCTGGGCCTCGTGGCGGGGATTGAAGTGGACAGCCTCTTTATTGTGGCGCTGCTCACGATCGTGGGTTTCTCGGTCAACGATACGGTTGTGATCTACGATCGCGTGCGGGAAGTCATCCAAGAGGATCCCGGCAAACATATCAATCAAGTGGTCGATGATGCGGTGAATCAGACCCTGACCCGATCGATCAACACCACCCTAACCACTTTGCTGACCCTTTTCGCCATCTTTATCTTTGGTGGAGAAACGCTGAAAAACTTTGCCCTTGCTTTAATCATCGGGTTTGCGATGGGCGCATATTCCAGCATCTTTATTGCAAGTAGTCTCTTAGCGCTATGGCGAGAAAAAACAGGTAAAGCCGTCATGGCCGTACCCAGTCTAGAGGTCGATAGCAACGATGCTGAAATAGCAAACTAAGTGCCTGAGGCCGGAGAATGTCTGAAGATTTTCAGCCAGAGTCTGAAGTAAAGTCTGAAGTACCGGACTATCTCAAATTTGACTTAGATACAGCAGCCGATCGGCTCCACCGTTTAACCGTTGTGGGACGATGGCTGCTAGTTATTTTTCTGTGGCTGACCTTGGGAACTTGGAGCCTGTGGAGTTTGCGAAATTCGATCGCGCTGCTCCAGGAATATTTCACTTGGTCAGCGGTTCGATATGGCCTGATTTTTCACCCTTTCCCAGCGATCGGGCTAGTCACTTGTATTGCCATGACCCTCAGTGTGCTGATCTGGCAAAGTCGCAATATTCTATGGGGATTACCTCAACACGATCGGGATCAACTGAAAAAAAGGACGATCGCGATCCGACGCAAAGGAAGACAGCATCCACTCTGGCGCTGGGTCTTTGGTGCAGATTAGGTCTTTGGTGCAGATTAGGTCTTTGGTGCAGATTAAAAGTTACTCACCCTAAAAAACGTGAGTTCGAGAAGCAAAATTGGCCCTCACCTGGCCCCTGTTGAATGGAGAATTCACTTGACGTATTTGGGGAGGAGAGTCCCCTCAGCAGTAAGGTCATTCTCTGACGCCATGCCAAAGCAAACGGCCTTGAGGGGAAGACGCTCCCCAATCCTTACTGTGCAGCACGACGATTGATTCGTACCCCGACTTCATCAAATTCACGTTACAAACTATCCAAAAAACGAAAGGGGTGCAAATCTTGCACCCCTTTAATCATCATTCTTGTTGGAATCAGAATTGCTGCAACCCCTCCAATCCCTAGCCCCGCTTACGACCTCGGCGCGATTGGCTCAGGTCATACTCCAAGGCTGCTCCTAACCCAAACAGCACACCGCTAAAGACCCAGCCTACTTCTGGCAAACTACCACTCTTGTAGTTAGGATCGGCACTATTATATCGGAACCACATATCTGCCACATATAGCCAAAACGCAGCGAAGGCAATCATGCGCCAAGAGAGCGAGAATCGTCCTCCCCAAAAGGCCAGAAGCAATGTCGTTGCAATAATCAACAAAAACACATCGGCAATGATGTAGAAGCTATTAATCGGTTTCTTAAATTGTCCAAGGAATTGTTCCACAGTCAGCACCCACGCTGGCGCAGGAACTTCGGGTTCTACAGCTTCGCTGGGGGCAGCAGAAGGGGTTTTGGGTGCAACGGGTTGGCTGCTAGGTTTCGGTGCAGGTGTACTGCTTGGAGAAGTTGTTGCAGCCGTTTTAGGCGTTGCTTTTTGGGGCTTGGCAGATACCGTAGGACTGGGCTTAGTTGTGGTCGCCTGCGCCAAGAGAGGATTCCCTGAGCCATCTGAGCCCGCTGGAGCTGTCGCAGCGATCGCAGGAGCAGTCCAATCCCAGCCCTGGAATGCCATTGCTTGCTTTTCTAAATTCTTTTCCGCATTGTCAGCTTTGACACTAATCAATACGCCCGCTGCAACACCGATCGCCCCGATCGCTACGACAATAAACCATTGCCTCGGATCAAGATTCAGCCGACGATCGAGAACCGCCGTCACCATGCCATAGCCCAAGGAAATATAGGTGACTAGATAGAAAACATCTCCCGGCGAAATATCTGCGGTGCGCCCGAGTACGGTTTCCCAATAGGTGAACAGGATGCCACCGATCGCATAACACAGCATCCCAATCCCAATCCCAATCCACACCTTGCGACCACTGACGACTTGGTTACTAAACGCATTGCGAAAACAAAGTAAAGAAGCTGTTGCAAAGGCTCCAATCTCAAATAGTCCAGTACCTAAACCATACAACCAATACCAGAAGCTGTCTGAGGTGGGTGTCGCGTTAACGCCCTGGGGCCCAAACAGCAAAAAAAACATCAACGCTGCAAAGGCCCAGAGTACTTCAAATAACACAATAGCTTGGACGGAGAGTCCACGAGAGGCTGGCTTATCCATAAACTGTTGATGATTCGAGCAATTCCTGACAAAAATGATGCAAGTGAATGCAAGGCTATGTTACAGGTTGGCGGCGCGATCCAACACATTTTCCTGACGAAGTAACAATCTGTTATGCAAATCGTTGTTCAATGCCTCAGTGTTCAGAGCCTCAGTTCACTACCAGTGCGGCACGCCTGAACAGAGGTTGACTAGGCAGTAATGCCTGTGCTGCATCATACTGGCAACTCCCCAAAATGACACAGACTATTACAGCCATTACAGAGCCCCATATCAAACATTGAGATACAGCATGTAGACCACCTTGATATACAAAACGTTGACAGCAGGGCTTGCAGAATAGTGTTGATAGTCACTTAAGATTTCACGCAGAACTCATGGGAGTCTTCACTCATCTTCACTGCCAGAGAGACCCTGCTTGAGACCGTCCTAACCATTCTAAAAAGGCTTTACGTTCCTGAGAAGACAAGTCCTGCAACGCATCTAGCACACTGCGCGTGAATCCAGTGTTACCAAAATATGACTTTCCTAATCGATGCATTTCTTGCAATAGCAAAACCATCTGGGATTCTTGCCAAGGAGGGGGTTGGAGACTGTTGAGCGGATCCGCAGTTAGTAGTTGCTGGACAGCATCAGCCGTTTCTGCTTGGGCAAAGCGCCCTTTCTGAAACACAGCCATCACATCACGTTGAAATGCGTTGCCCTGCTTTGTTCCCATGAGATCTTCAATATCCAAGTACATGGACTGAAGCATTAATAGGCAAGCTTGTACTAGCAGAGGGGATCCACCCTCTCCGTTAGAAGATGAACCAGTCGAAGGAATGTCGCTTGTTAGTTGATCTAAACGCACCTTTCCCCAAATGCTGTAGCGTTCAGGTTCTTCCAGTAAGACGCAGGCTTTGCCCTGATTATCAGTCAACTCGCGCCATAGGGAACGAGCCTCCTCTTCTTGGGTGGCTTGGAAGACGTTCAGCAATCGAAAAGTCATCCCTTGATAAGTCAGAATGGGAATCTTCTGATCTTTTCGAGGGTGCTGAACACTTGAGATGTCTACATCCTGCCGTTTCAAAATGAACATAACGATGCAAGGCTAATGCTGATCTAGGTCAGGGGCGGGCGGCAGTTGCCGAGGCTATTGTGCACAGAAATGGTTGTTTTGTACACAGCCATAGGTCAAAGAGGGATCAAAACTCGCGCATAAAGCAGGAGAAGATGGGTGCTTAGCCCACTTAGAAACCCTAAATGTCAAGTTAAATGTCAAGTTTTGGAGAGGCAATCAACAATCGAGTGTGATTACAACCTGACTTCAACACTAACTTTATATGTCAAAAGGTTCGGGTTGACACAGATAGCACAAAATT
Organism: Alkalinema pantanalense CENA528; assembly: GCF_050753345.1. NCBI lineage: Bacteria > Bacillati > Cyanobacteriota > Cyanophyceae > Leptolyngbyales > Leptolyngbyaceae > Alkalinema > Alkalinema pantanalense. The sequence continues at coordinate 18,725 of NZ_JBLZFX010000033.1, forward strand.
TTGATGGTGGTCGGGGCAGGAGAGCCGATGGAGAATTGTTCAAGAATTTGGGACAAGATGGGCCGATCGAGGCGTTAGATTTCTCTCAGGGGCTGTCCGAAGTTTTCCAGTTTGCACTAAAATTTTAGGGAGTTGTGCAATTTCTCCGTTTCAAATTGCACCCTATTGAACGTTGGGCCCTTAGCTCAGTGGATAGAGCAACCGCCTTCTAAGCGGTCGGCCACAGGTTCGAATCCTGTAGGGCCCGTTCTTAGTTAATCTTCTTCGAGGCTACAGTTTGGAATACCGTTGCTTAGAACTTTGTTGCTGGAGCAAATGGCTTTCACTAGCCTTTGATCACTCGTCATGGTGTGGGAACTCGCAGCCCTTGGATGACCGAGATGCTGGGATAGTCGGGTGATACAAGGGCTTGACCTTCAGCGATCCCTAAACCTATGTCTGGGATCTGCACTAGTATCTGCATATGATGATCGTTCGGTCTGTCTGCGGGTTAACCATCTGTAAGGGAGTGAACTTTAGCAAAGTGTCAGGGATCAGCTAGAACCATCCTGTAATTAGGGATGTTTTGGCGAAAAGAATAGAGTTTGAGTCCCGATCGGTTTACTTTCCAGCGGTCTACTTTAGATTGGCGTTTGTACTTAACGCAATTTTCTACTCTGGTTGGAAGTTTCGTAGAAATTTCAGCAACTACAGGTAGAGTATTTTTTGAATTAGTCCAAAGTTCAGTTGAGAAATGTGCGCCTGATGGGGTTGAGATCATTGGCAGTTAAGAGCCTTGGCGGTTGAAAACACTGGCGATTAGGCACATTTCTCGCTGTTGAGAACATTTATTGTGAGGTAGTCATGGCGGAATGGATTAAGAACACGATGGAAGCGTTAGGGTATGGTGGCATTGCCCTACTAATGTTCCTTGAAAACATTTTTCCGCCTATCCCCTCTGAGCTGATCATGCCGCTGGCGGGCTTTACAGCCCACCAAGGTCAACTCAATGTTCAGTATGTAGTATTGGCTGGAGTGCTGGGGACCATGGTAGGCACCTTACCTTGGTACTATGCAGGCAAGATTTTGGGAGAACCTCGTCTCAGACGATTAGCCGATCGCTATGGTAAATGGCTGGGGATGTCCGGGGAGGATATCGATCGGGCCAATCGCTGGTTTTATCGCCATGGCAACATCACGGTTCTGATCTGTCGCTTGGTGCCCGGTGTACGGACGGTAATTTCTCTTCCGGCAGGAATCAGTGAGATGCCGATCGGTTCTTTTATGTTTTACTCCACCGTTGGCACAACCTTGTGGGTCAGTTTGTTGACCTATGCAGGATATATTTTGGGATCCAACTATGAACGGGTAGATGAATACTTGGCTCCTGTGTCTAAGATTGTACTAGTGGGATTATTACTGGCCTTTGGAATTTGGCTGTGGCGAAAACAGAATATTCAAAAACAAAAATAAGATTGCGGCGTCATTGAGATTACGACATCCAGAGCCTACCATCAGGTAACGCCGTCAGGCATTTTGGGAGCTAGGCTCGCCTGAGCGATCGGCTTTGTGTTGGCGTCAGCTATATCTATTTGGAGTGTTGTTAGGACTTGCCATGCATTTTGATACCGAACACCTACGCCAGTGGCTGATCCAGGTTGGGCCTTGGGTGGGACATTTAGCCATTTGGGCGATCGTCTTTGCTGAATCAGGATTATTGGTTGGCTTCTTTTTGCCAGGGGATAGTTTGCTATTCACTGCTGGTTTTTTGGCATCGGTACGAATTGACCCCCAGGTGGTAACTTCAGCCACTGTCCTCCATTTATCCTGGCTGGTTCTGGGTTGTATGGCCTGCGCGATCGCGGGAGACAATGTGGGCTATGCTACAGGCGCTCGATTTGGACGCAAGCTGTTTCAGCGCGAAGATTCCCGCTTCTTTAAACGCAAGCATTTGATCACAGCGCAAAACTTTTATCAGAAGCATGGGAAAATGGCGATCGTTCTAGCACGGTTTACTCCGATCGTGCGAACCTTTGCTCCAATTGTGGCGGGCATTGGCGCAATGAACTATCGCACCTTTTTGGTTTACAACGTTGCAGGTGGAATGTTGTGGACGTTGGGTCTTCTCTTCCTGGGGTATAACCTTGGACAAGTGATCGGCCCGGAAAAGGTGGATCAATACCTTCTGCCAATTATTGTGGCCATTATTGTGGTCTCTTTCATTCCGTCCCTGATTCACATTTACCAAGAGCGAAAGGCGAGTCGCCATTGAAAGCGAGTTCTAACTACCGTTCAAATTACTGGCACCTTCTGCCCTATGTGCGACGCCAGTGGCGGACGATCGGCCAAGCGATGGTCTGCGTTGTCATCTTCAGTGCCATTTGGCCGGTTTTGGCTGCGAAATCAGAAGTTCTGTTTGACTCAATCGGTCGGGGCAAGGTGAATCAGGTCATTGATCTGGTCATTTTTGCAGCGGGAATTTGGGCTGTGCAAAAGGTGGCCCAGTTCGGTATGGATTCCCTCATGGCCAAGGCAGCACTGGCGGTTTCTTTCGATCTGCGGAAGGATGCCTTTGCCCATCTCCAGTCCCTCAGTCTGAGCTATTTCGAAAAAGCCAAGACGGGCGATTTGAGCTACCGCATGACCGAAGATGTCGATCGCATTGGGGAAGTCATCAACAAGCTGTTCCATCAGTTTGTGCCCTGCATCCTGCAACTGATCGGGGTGTTGGGGTTCATGATTTATCGCAGTTGGCAGCTCACCTTGGCAACGCTCATCATTGCACCCTTGATGGCAGTGCTGATCGGTTGGTTTGGGGAACAAATGCGGCAACTGTCCCACCGGAGCCAGCGGCGGGTGTCTGACCTGTCCTCTATGTTGGTGGAGAATTTTAGTGGAATTCGGTTGATCCAAGCCTTCGCAGCGGAAAAATATGCCATTGATTTATTTGCGGAAGAGGCGGAACGCAATCGGCAAGCCAAGTACGTGACAGATAAATTGCGGGCGATCGAATATCCCGTCGTGGGCTTTTTGCAAGCCTTGGCCTTTTGCTTTTTATTTTTCCTAGGCGTCTGGCTCATTTCCCAAGGCACGCTGAAGCCGGAGCAATTTGGCAGCTACTGCGTGGCTGTATCGATGCTGATTGACCCAATTAATATCCTGGCTAGTAATTACAACGAATTTAAGCAGGGGGAAGCTTCCGTCGATCGGATTTACGAACTCATCGCTATTCAGCCCACGGTAATGGATGCGCCCCAGGCGATCCCACTGCCAGAGGTGTCGGGCAAAGTTGAGCTGGTCAATGTCAGTTTTGCCTACCAGCCCGATCGTCCCGTGCTACGAGATTTGAGTTTGTTGGCGGAACCGGGACAAATGATTGCTCTGGTCGGCTCCTCTGGGGCGGGCAAATCGACCTTGGTTAACTTAATTCCTCGGTTTTACGATCCCCAAGATGGTCAAATTCTGATTGATGGGATTGATATTCGCCAAGTGACTTTACGCAGTTTGCGACGACAGATTGGCATTGTGCCCCAGGAAACGACGCTCTTTTCTGGCACGATCGCGCAAAATATTGCCTTTGGCCAAACGGAAATTGATTTAGACGCTGTACAGGAAGCGGCTAAGATTGCCAATGCCCACCAATTCATCATGCAGTTTCCCCAGGGCTACCACACTTGGGTTGGGGAACGGGGGGTCAATCTCTCCGGCGGTCAACGGCAACGCATCGCGATCGCCCGAGCGGTTCTGCTCAATCCAAAAATCCTGATTCTTGATGAAGCGACTTCTGCGCTAGATTCCGAATCTGAAGCGCTGGTTCAGGAAGCCCTAGAGCGCATCATGGAAGGCCGCACGGTGTTTATTATTGCCCACCGTTTAGCCACAGTTCGTAGCAGCGATCGGATCCTGGTGATGGAAAAGGGGCAAATTATCGAGTCAGGTAACCACGAGCAACTTTTGGCTGCCAACGGTCGCTACGCCGGATTCTACGCCCAACAATTTTCTTGATGTAAGATTGGGTGGCTGTACCCAGTCCTTTTGGTATACGGGTATCTAACGATACTCGATCGATTTTTGAGATACGGATTGACAGTGCCCTACTTTAGTTTGTACGGTTGTCTTTCATAGCGATCGCCATGGACATCCTTCTTTCACGAGACGGTTTGTACGAAGCATGGGGTCGCTGGGTTCCCAGAAATTTAGGGCACTACCCTTCGTTGTACCACCAACTCCGGGTAGCTATTCCCCCTCGCTGTGCTAGCAGCAAGGCGGCTTGATGAGGATTTTAGCATCTGACCGAGCCACTCTTGTTTGTGATGTCAAACGGGGTGGCTCTAAATTTTTGGGCTTTCTTCCGCCCTTATCCCCAGCCCTTCTCCCCCAGATTAGGAGAAGGGAGCAAGTTTGCAGCGGGAAGGGATTCACTACAAACAGGAGAAGCTCAACATTATGGCAAAGGGTTTTAGCGATCGGGGCGATCGTTCGATTCAACATGAGAAACAACGCTTACAGTTCCACTTAATCGGTCATCCAGAATTCATCCAAGACACGATTAATCAATTGCATGTCCATCGGATTGCGGACAGGATTCATTGGAGTCAACCGATGAAGATTGTGCATTCCGACGGGCAATACATCAGCATTCTCAGTCGCGAACGGTTGCGATAACAGTTTTAAAACGGAGGTGTTCTATAGTTTTACTCATCTGGCAGACTGTAGAACACCTCCGCTAGAAGCAGAGATGGTGATAGTTGAGAGCGATCGTGTAGTTTCTCACTCATCTGTGTGATGCAAAGTTCGATCGGCTTTTCAGATTGTTTCGTGGGCAGTCGTTTTCGAACAAAAATCTAGAAAGACTTCATCATTGGCCTTGTCTAACCGATCGTTGCACCTGACTGGCAATGTTACACTGTCCTCAGCAAAGTCAACTCACAGCAGGTGAACTTTGCGTTGGGCTGCTTCATATCCCGGTGGGGCAGTAAATCAGGGCTATTTGTGAGTATCAAAGGTTGATCTACCTTAACACCTAGACACCTTTTATAGAAGCCAGTTAGATTGGTAGATAATTTTATTTATGCTCGTCTTCTGCGTAGGAAAACCACTTTGACTGAGAATAATCCACCTCTTCTACCTTTGCAAAATATGGCTGATCGTCATCAAGCCCTTACACCCTCTTTAGCTGGTAGCTATCTTGAAGCTGCAAGAGTATGCCTTGACCGACATCATGTTTCTCCAAAAGAATTTACCTTGGAAAATGATAGAGTTGAGTCTATCGCAAAAGTAGAATGGGAAGTAACAGACAGTAGAGTACAAGCGGCTTGGGCAAATGCAGATGATGCAACAAGAGATGGAGCCTATGCATTTGCAATTGCAGCTACAGAACTTCTGAAAGGGATGGTCGCTGTACGTCGAGCAGAAACACGTACTGGTGCTGATTATTACATTGCTTTATCAGGTCAGGATTTAGAGGACTTAGAGAATTGTTTTCGATTAGAGGTTTCGGGAACACATTTGGATAAGTCAGAAGTAAAAAGGCGACTTCGCATAAAACTTGATCAAGCAAGACAAGGTAATAGTAACCTACCTGCACTAGCAGCCGTGATTGGATTTCGGGTACAGTTGATATTACTTCAAACGGTCGATGAAGCATCATGAGTTGGTTAGTGCATCATACTCGAAGTGAAGGGTATGCGAACCAGGCAGAAGAGTTCAGCAGGCGACACGAAAGCGATCGCGCTGCTGAACTCTATCGTTTGGCTGCCGAAGCGGAGGCAAATGCACTAAATAATCTTGATCCTAGCAAAACGAGAACAATTGGTATAACGGCTGTCAGCGCTGTCTCTCTCTATTTCAAAGCTCAGGAGTTTTTGCAGGCGAGGAAACTTGCTCATAAATGGTTAGCTACTGACCTCCTCCCCCTTTTTGCTATAGAAGAGTTAGAAGATTTACTGCAAATTATCCGCTTTGAGGAGTCTCGCGTAAAGTCAGGGATTCAATTCATTGAAGGTGAAGTACTAGTCTCTGTAAAAGGTGGAGAAGTTTTATATGGTGCTGCTCCTTTAGAGCTTGTTCTCCGGAAAGTAGATCAGATTAGTAAAATTTTTTACAGAACTACTGAAATGCTCTTAGACCTTCCACTTCGTAAACGTGGAAGCCCAACTCAGGATGTCAAGAAATATTGTGATCCTTGGCTTTTCCAAGCAGTTCCAGGCAGTTATCAATTTTCAGTACAAGTTCGGAAGCCGCAAGACCATGAGCAACTTAGTCTTAGTCTTCCTGGTATGTCTGCTGCTGATGTCGAGTTGCGTGTAGAACAAATCACCAAAAAATTCCTTGATGTTATTCGCGCAGCGACTCAAGATCCAGAGGGTGAATTGATAGAGGTTGTTCCCCAGGAAGATTACCGGAAAGCATTTTTAAAGTCGGCACAAGATCTTGCGCCACCAGTAACAGGTAAAACGTTTAACCAGATTGAAATCAAATCAAGTAGTGATGATGAACCACGTCCTGTAATCCTATTACCTGAAACTCGTTCAGTGATCAAAGAAGCCTTAAATAAATCCGAGCCTGAACCTCCAGAACTGCCGGAATATAAAGTTACATCTCTCAGAGGTACTTTGCGAAACTTACATTTAGATGATGATTGGCTTGAGATAAGCATCAATGGGAAGTCCCAAAAAATCTATGGTGCTGGAGAAGAAATTGATGATCGAGTTGGACCTATGGTAAACCGTGGTGTTGTTGCAGAGGTTCTTGAAAGATCCGACAAATCGGTTGAGAAAAGATACTCCTTGCGTGACTTGCAACTAGAAGAAGACTTGTTGTAACACCAGCCGCCCAATCTGGTCGAGGAGGGAATTTAACCCTCCCCTCCCACACCACCCATCGTACGGGTTCGCAATGGGCGGATCAGATCGATGCGCAAACAACACTGATGACTTAAGCGTAACCTTAAGCTTTCTTCCAAAGTTGCTTAATTGAGAGCAATCCCTGTTTCTTCAACCATTCATTCGTCATTCCCGTTTGCGTTGCCAACGTCTTTAACAAGCGCCAATAGCCTTTACGACTAATGCCCGTCAAAAAGGTAACTGGCTCATTAACCCAGGAACCCGTCCGCGAAAGCAGCGATCGTGGTATTTGGGAGCGATCGGGGTGCTTTCCCCCTCATTTGTGTGATGCAGAGTTCGATCGGCTTTTCAGATTGTTTCGTGGGCAGTCATCCCAAGTTAAATCTTCAGAAAATCTTCCTCATTAGCCCAACTTCATTTTTAGTGTTGGAATTTTCTACTGCCATTTTTTCTACTGCCATTTCAGGATATTTGTGATTGTTGCAATCGTCTACGTTGGGATCAGTATAATCGGGCGGGTTATGATGGTAGGCATGATGTTGAAGGGTTAAGCATATGGCAATTCGGCAACCCCGCTATAGTAAAGAAGAATTTGCCCGCCGTGGCAATGAGATTTATGAGTCTCAGGTGCGATCTCAGGTCGAAGCTGGCAATCATGGAAAGATTGTAGCGATCGACATTGAAACTGGAGCCTTTGAAGTAGCTGACAATACGATCGCGGCTACGGATCGCCTTTATGAGCGTGTACCTGATGCCCAACCTTGGGTGATTCGGATTGGACATCGCACCGTTTATCGATTTGGTTCTCGGAGCCTGAAGAAGTCTGTATGATGCAAGGTTTCGTGAATCAAAGTTGCGAGGCGATCGTTCTGGTGGTTGTAGGTCATAACAAAGCGCGGCAGCAAATGGTTCAGGCAGTGATCGATACAGGCTTTACCGGATTTTTGTCGCTTCCGTTATCTATTTGAATCGCTGGAATTGCCCTGGATATTCCGCGATTCTGCCACATTAGGCGATGGTAGCGAAGTCCTTTTTGATATGTATCGTGCCTCCGTCATCTGGCATGGACAATATCAAGTTGTAGATGTAGCAGCATCAGAGGCAGAGCCGCTTGTAGGCATGAGTTTGCTGTTTGGTTCTAAGCTGCTAGTTAAAGCAGTTGAGGGTGGCATCGTAACGATTGAAGCTATGACGTAGTTGATAGCCATTTCGTTGAGGCACGGTCTAACAACACAGTGGAGCGGACGGTACAGAGCCTTCGCGCTTCGTTTCAGTCCTATCTGCTGCCCCTCACTTTAGCCGTTATGCAGCGGAAACCATGGTTAGGACTAGCGATTTGAGATGGTTGTTCAGGCAAATGGAGGTGTTGCAGGAGTCTCATCGCCCCAATTGCCAAGGTTGAGCAAGTTCAAGACCTCGATACACTGATGAGTCTGGAAAGATGGGGAAAAGTTACAGGGATTAAGGGCGATCGCATCCCTTGGGCACTGGTTCCGCCGCGTGGGAAAAATCGCCGAAACCCTTATGATTCGCCAATTCAGAGGATTACGCTCTTGAACGGCTGTATCCCTTGCTGGATAAGGGTTTCAGCCCAAATTTCCCACAACACGGAACCAGTGCCCCCCCTAATATTCTCTTTGAAAATCTCAAATTCCGCACAACTTTTCCCTTCCCCTCGGACTCCAGGTCCCCGGTTAGCCCTGAGACCCAACACACCTTATGATCAGGGCTACCCCCCATGGTTAAAAGGGATCGTCTACCCCTCAAAATTGCCAACAACCAACGGAACTACAGAAGCGTAAAGGATGACAACGAGACACTTTTACAACTTCTGCATGACAACGATCGCTCAGAGATGCACTGTTTCTCTATTTCCCTGTAATCATCCAAGTTTCTGGTAATCGACCAAAACTCGGTAAATCAGGAAACTGGTAGGGCTGCAAGGTCAGGGTTTGCAAATTACCTTTCCGTACTAAATACCGCATTAAATGGGCAGAACCCGCTAGCAAGTCTGCACTCCCCCAGTCGATATTTTGGGATTCAGGCAACTTCGGTTTACCTTTAAATAAGCCTTTAATAAATTGCAAAATTCCCGATTCCGGTGAGAGTTGCAGATAGGTATAAACAGATTTACGAATTTGTGCTTCCAGCTTTGCTGGATCGTCGATCGTGCCATTTACAAGATTGATAGCAAAGCGCGATCGTAGGAATTGCTCAACATGATCACAGTAAGCAGCACTATTGTAATTTTGGATTGACTGAGAGAGGCTGATTTGAGAATTTTGGTTCAAATCTTGACCAATGACATAGGCTGCAACATTAGCGGCTAGATCACTATCAGACGCATAGCGATCGAGCACTTCCTGTACCGATGCAAATTGTGCTGATTGTTTTCGATAGGTCGCGATCGCGGAACCGATATCCCCAGCCCAAGCGGTGTGATCGGCTGTCCAAGTAGTCAGGTCAGCAGCCTGAAACCCTGGCTGTTGAATTTGGTCAGACAGGGCGGCAATAAAATGACCAAAATCAGTGATTTCTCCTGCCACCAAAACATTGCCGTCTAAGGCTCCATCGATAAATTTTTGAGAAAATCCCGTCGCGATCGTCCAACTGCGGGTGGTGTAAGCAGCTTTGGTATACCCCCGTAGGCGATTGACAATTTCATAGGTCGATCGGCCCTTCTGGGCCTGTTCAAAGCTTTGAATAAACTGGATCAATGTATCTAGGGTAGAGCCAATGGCCCGAAGCTCAGCCATGGAAAGTCACCTGAAAATTTACGAAGCATTAGCAGAATTGATTTGGATAGAGCAATAGTTCGATCGAAGGACTCGATCGTGATTGCTGGGGTATCTAGAGTTGGCTACAAATATCCCCAGTTATTATCTTGACTCAAATTCCCAATCCTGAACACTGTCAAACCATTTTTTCCATATCATGACGCATCCTGGGATGACATATCTAGGAGGATCAGGTTTCCAGGTGGTGGCTGAAGGTTTAATGGATACTGCATTACTTCTAAAGCGTTGAGAGGCAATATTTTTCATTAAAATTTTCATAACTACAATTTTCATAACTGTAATTTTTATGACTGTGATTTTTATAACTTTAATTTTTATGATTATGATTTTAAGGATGTAACTTAAGTAGGTAGTTTTAAGATTGCAGTGACATTACAATTTTTCTTTCCAGCGTTCGATCGAAACACAATCAATATCAAGTTGATCCAATGCACGGGCAACCACAAAATCAACCAAATCCTCGATCGTTTTAGGATGGCTATACCAAGCAGGGATCGCAGGGACAATCCTTGCACCAGCTTCTGCGAGAGTCGTGAGATTGCGCAAATGAATGAGGTTAAAGGGCGTTTCTCGGGGCACAATCACGAGCTTGCGACCTTCCTTTAATTGCACATCCGCCGATCGCTCCAACAAATCCGAACTGAGGCCAGCCGCCAACTTGCCCACGGTACTCATACTGCAAGGCATCACTAACATTCCAACCGTCCGAAAAGATCCACTAGCAATATTGGCTCCCACATTGCCAAAGGGATGACAGGTCAGTTGCCCGCCTTGCATGACCCCACATTTTTCTCGCCAAAACTTTTCCTGATGCAGCGGATCAGTCGGCATCTTAATCCCTTCTTCCTCCAACCAGACCATATAGACTGCTTTGGAAGCCACTAACTCAATCTGCCAATCAGCTTCTAACAAGAATTTGAGTGCTCGGACAGCGTAAATCAATCCTGAAGCTCCAGAAACACCCAAAATCAAAGGTCGCGCCATGTAGTTTACTATCCCTAGTGATGCAGAAGGGCACAGCGCATAAGTCTGTGCCCTAACATGAATTTCCAGCAGTCTACCAGAGGGATTTTAGCCAGTCAAAAGGCACTGATGCAAAATCCCTCGCAAGAATTGGTTTATTCGTCATCCCCATCAAAGTCATTGTCAAAATTCCCCCGATCGTCTTCCTCATCATCGGGCGCAAGGAAGATATCTTCACTGGCGGTACTGCCCCCGCTGACTGCAACCAGGTCAATTTGTTGACGGTAGTAGTCTACGCTCTTGACTTGGACTTCGATGCGATCGCCGAGGCGGAACTGCTTGCGATTTTTACGACCGACCAAGGTTTGCTGGCGAGAGCGGAACTCATACCAGTCATCCTTGAGGGAACTGACGTGAACCAAGCCCTCAACGAGTAATTCCTCAATCTCCACAAACAAGCCGTAGGACTGAACACCCGTAATAACGCCATGGAAGATTTCGCCAGTGCGTTCCTTCATCAGTTCGGCTTTTTTCAAGCCTTCCAAATCATTCTCCGCATCCTGCGCCACCTTTTCCCGCTCGCTCAGGTGAGCAACAACCAGTTCAAAATGGGAGGCAAGTTCCTGTTGCAGCTTGTCTGGCAGAACGTTCCAGGTAATTTCGCCATGGCAAGAACTATGGCGAATGTCTACCCCTTCCTTCGATCGAGCCGACTTACGATCGCGGCCTTCCTCAAACATGGCATGCAGAGTGCGATGGATCAGCAGATCAGGGTAGCGCCGTACCGGGGACGTAAAGTGCACGTAACCCTGCTCTAGGGCCAGACCAAAGTGGGGTTTGGCGGTCGTGCTGTAAAAGGCCGGTTTGAGGGTGGAAAGCAGCAGATAGGTCAGTACCCGCTCCGAGCCCCCGGACTCCGCAAACCGTCGCGTAAAGTTTTGGAAGTCAAGGGGAGAGACTTCTTCTTCATTCTCTAACGTGATATTAATGCCCATCCCCGACACCAACTTCATTAAGTCCTGGACAGCATTTAAATCGGGTGAAGGATGAACCCGATAGACCGCAGGCAACTCCAGCGCTTGCAGGTGCTGAGCAACGGTTTGGTTCGCCAACAGCATCAATTCCACCACCATGGAGTGGATAGGCAGGCTAGGGGAGAGCACAACGGCCCCTAAGGCCCCTTCATCGTCATAGTGGAACTTGCTGAAGGTGTATTTGGCTTCATCTTCGGGAGATTCGATCCCATCGGCACGGGCGTAGATCTTCTCCGGTAGGTTCAGTTCAAAGGCCCCCCGCGACTGCCGCTGTTCTTTAATGGCGTGGCTGAGACGATCGAGGTTGGCCAGCAGGTCAGCGATCGGTTCAAAGACTTCCAGTTCCTTGGACTCTTCCTCCGCCAGAATGGCCTCAGCCTGCTCATAGCTCAACTGATAATCCACCTGGATCACCGTCGGTTGAATCTCATACTCTAGGACTTCCCCTTCGTCGTTGAGGTTAAGCAAGACGGAAAGGGCAAGGCGATCTTTCCCCGGTTGCAGGGAGCAGAGATTATCCGTGATCGCTTCCGGCAGCATGGGAATCACGGTTTCGCCTAGGTAGATCGACACACCCCGCCGTTGAGCCACCCGATCGAGGGGCGTGCCCGGTTGCACATAATAGGCCACATCAGCAATGTGGATCCCCAATTGCCAGGTGTCGTCTTCCAGTTCCTCTAGGGTGATAGCATCATCGGCGCTGTCTTCGCTGTGGGCCTTGATCGTGATCGTGGGCACATCGCGATAATCAATGCGCTGTTTGAGTTCCGCCTTAGCAATTTTGTTGGGAAGCGCTTTGGCCGCAGCCAGGACATGGTCGGGGAAGCTACGGGGCAGGTCATGCTTGCAGCAAACAATTTTGATGTCATCAGCTTCGTCATCGGTGCCGAGGAGTTCCGCCACCTGACCGATCGGGCCCGTGCTCCCTAAGGGATAGCGCAGAACTTCGACATGCACGAGTTGATCCAGGGCTTCGTCAAGGTTGAACTCGCTATCTTCCAAGATGACTTCAAACAGGAGTCGATCGTCTAAGGGGACAGCTCTAAAGGATCCGTCATCTAGTTTTTTCAGCCGAGCCAGGATGGAGGGATTGGAGCGTTCCAGGATGAGGCGCACTTCTCCTTCGGGACTACGGCGACGGCTACCTTCTTTGGTGACGCGCACAAGAACCCGATCGCCGTTCCAAGCAGTATTGAGTTGGCTTTCGCGAATGTAGACATCCTCTGACTCTTCTGAGTTTTGGATCGCGAAGCAGAAGCCTTTGCTGGAACAACGCAGTTTACCTTCTACGACCCCATCTTCGGTTAATCGCCGGTATTTACCCCGTTCTTTCTCAACGACACCTATTTTTTCTAGGGCATCTAGGGCAATCTGTAACTTGCGAATATCGATGTCCGTCTGACACTCTAGCTTATGTTCTAGGGTTTTAGGGGCAACCAGTTTTTCTTCATCCAGATTTGCCAAAAGTTCGGCGATCGAAAAATCCATTGTAGCGATCTGTCCTCGTTGATGGTTTGCTTGCGGCATCACCCTAGTCCGGGGCACTTCAGCACAGTCGGCAAGCGATCACCTAGTTTGGAAAACACCCATCCAGTTCTAGATTGCTTAGGAGTCTTACATACACAACTCTCTGCAACCTATTGGAGGCACAACATCCAAGCCGATTTGGCTACACGCTCACTGAAGCATCTTCCCCAGCAGTGCTTCTGCAATCCCAAATATTATGCTTTGCCTAGGGCAGAACAACATAATATTTCTGTCCAGCAGAAGCGGATACTCACGGATCCGGAGCTTCCGCACTGTCTATATAATCGTTCCTCAGACCCGATCGCTCTGTCAACCCAATCACCCCAAAAGATTCAAGAAGATTCAAGAAATTGTCGAAGAATTGATACTTTTGCCATTGATGCCCGCATCATTCGCATGTTCACCCTGCGAACCGGGAGGGACTCAACGCCATTGTCGCGATCGTCCCGTTGATTCGGTCCCCGGATCCCAACTTCACTGAATATGGGCTCACAAGTCCTCACATCAATGCGGGCTTGTGAGCCCTAACGTTGCCTGCGAGCCCTAACGTTGACCAGTGACGATGTAGGAGACACGCTTGCCAATATTGGTAGCATGGTCGGCAATACGTTCCAGGTGACGGATGGCAAGAACCAGGAGGACGATCGGTTCAATCACGCCCTGCACCTCGGTTTTGTAGGTCAGCAGGTTATAGAGCATCTCGTAGTCAGAATCGATCGTGTCATCCTTAATCTTCATTTCCTGGGCAGATACGGCATCGAGATCCGAGAGGGCCGCCAGACTCATCGCCAGCATGGCTCGACAGCGATCGAACATGACTTTTACCTGGTCCAGATGGGGGGGATTTTCGTAGGGGAACAAACGAATGGCCACTTCTCCCAGATTTTTGGCATAGTCTCCAATTCTTTCCAAATCGCGCACCAACTGCATCATGGCACTCAGGAGGCGTAAATCTTGGGCCACAGGAGACTGGAGGGCGATGAGATTTACACAATCTAGCTCAATCTGCTTATATAGATTATCGATTTCTTTGTCTTGAATATTAATCTGGTCAGCAGCATCTAGGTCGCCATCAAATAGGGCTTGTCGCGCCAAACAACAGGAGTGTTCTACCAACGCACCCATCTTTAGAACATCTCGCTGAACCCGTTTGAGCTGTCGCTCAAAGTTAACCCGCATTGGTTCTTGACCCGCCATTGATGCATTCTTAAATACCATTCTGATTTATCTCCTGCCCCCAGATTTTATTAAGGAAATCTTTAAGCTTTCAATATAACAACTGTTAATAGATTATGCGGGTAGCCTAAACAACCTTATTGGGCTTCCCAGGGACTTTCGTTGAAGTTATGACGTTATGGATCCCTGTATTGGAGGAAAAAACTGGCCATGGGGAAACGAATCAGGGGAGGGATTGTGGGAACGATCGAACCCATTTGGCTACCCATCGATCGCCAAATTTGGGGAACTGAGCCTTGGATGGGTGGGCAAGCGGGGATTTTTCAGGAAAGTGTTTCAAAGGACTCAAGATCCGTTACTCTTGAGCCTAACAATTGATCATTTCTGGGATCACTCCTAGGGATTGCGGGGAGTGATGTCATCCCAGGAGACACGATCGTAGATAATGTCTGTCCTTACCTACCACAACACAGTATGAATATGTTGGCAACCCAAGCTCCCATGGCGGCGTCCAGTGCCGCTGAATCTGGCTCAAATTTTCGAGCGGTTTTATCTAGCCAAGCCTTGTTGAATCAACTCCGTGCCCATTACGCAACGGGCTGCTTACTGTCAGATTTGGTACAAACCCACAGTGACCAATTCATTGTGAAGGCGATCGTGGAAGTGGAGGGGCGGGCCTTGGCCTCTGCGCTGGCGAGTGCATCTACGGTGGAAGCAGCGGAAGACCGGGCTAGAATTCGGGTATTGGCCGTGTTAGGAATTTCGGCAACGGCTCCCTACGTTACATCGATGGCGATTCCGGTGGCAGATGCAGCAATGGGACGGCCTGAGATGGTCACGGAACTCTCTGGGGTAGCGAGCATTACCGAGGGGCTACCTGCTCTCAATGCAACCAGTTTTGATCCAGTGACAGGATCTGCGGCGGTGGTTTCTGCCGTAGATTCCACAGTGACCTCTACAGTGACCTCTACTGCAACGGCTGCCCCGAAGCGCAAGGGTAAGACGGATAAAGCCAAGGTGGAAAAAGTTTCCCAGGAGGATCCGATCGCGGCTGTTGCAGAGGTAGAACGCTTACCGGAGTTGGCTGGGACGGTACCGGAACCGTCGATCGCGCCTGAGGTGGAATCCCATACCCCGATGGATTTGCCAAGAGAGGCGTTTGAACCTGTGGAGTATGAGTATATTCCAGAAGAGGAGCCGGATTTTGGGGGAGCGGTAGCGCCTGCAGAACCGCCGATGGATTTGTCCGATGCGATCGCGCAAATTGGGACGGAAATCGATCGAATTGGTTGGACGAAGAAGCAGGGCAGTGCGTATTTGCAAGAAACCTACAGCAAGCGGACAAGGGCGGAGCTAACGGAGGCGGAGTTGTTTGCGTTCTTGAAGTATCTGAAATCTTTACCGTCTAAGATGCAGCCCAATTTAAGCCAGATTCCGTTTTAAGCCCTCTTAAAGCCCTCAATTTTTCGAGGAAGGCTGTGATGGCCTAGGGTGTTTTGAGACTACCAGAATCCTCAAAACACCCCAGCCTGATAACATGCTGATAACATTTTCAGAACACCTTGCCAGCCTCTTCCGTTCAGGGGAATAGGTTGTGTACGATCGTTAGGAGACTCTAACGGATGGGAATGCCTTGCCAGGTCAACAGTATTGTCAAGCTCAAGTCGTCAGAGTTTCCGGTGCCGCTCGTTGAAGCTGGCGTTCACACCGCTCGGAAAAGTGGCTACCGTATTTATCCGATCGAGGTGCCGTTGCAACTGGTTGATGAGCAATGGCAAGCCCAGGGAGAAGTGATCATTCAACGCCTCACCTGGGAAAACCAAACCACTACGATCGTCTATCGCATCCATCGCTGTTACGCGGTTCCCTTTGCGGTGAAATGATGACCTCTGGCTGGATACCACGGACGGGATGACGGGATAGGGGATTTCCCTAGGAAGCACTCAGGTAATTGCGAGCGTGAACCATCGGGGTCGGACTGTGAGCGTGGGTTCGGACATCGGTAAACTGGCCGACTGCATCCTCATTTTGAGCATAGGCCAGTAGTTCATAGGTCCAAGCCGTAAAAATATCAAATACTTTTTCGACTAACTCGATCGCGATCGCCTGCTCTGTCTCGGATAGCACAACTTGCCCAAGGAGTTGCTCACTATCGAGGGATTTGGCTGCATGACCATTTTCGAGATTGAAATGAAACTGACCAAAGTATTGATATTCTTGCTGATTCAGGTCTTGTAGTACTTGGGTAATTGCAGACGTTAAGCTAAATAAAACATTACCCGTTGCTTCGATCGCTTCAATGACAGCAATTTTATAAATTGGCTCCGCATGGAACGTATAAGCCGCTAGCTGGTAGGAAAGTTGCCGTGTAATTTTGGTTTCATCGCCCCAAAGAAAGCGCAGAGTCTCAACAAAACCCTTGGAGCCATTCAATCCCAGGCGATGCAAATCGGTTAAGAACCAGGGATAGTGGTGATCATCTTCATAGGTATGTTCATTCACAATATTTTGCAATGGACTTAGGGATTCATGGCTACGAAAGACATATTTATTGAGATCCCCAAAACTCATAATGAAATGAGCCATACAGGGCGCAAATGCCAACCGCCTTTTGGGCTCAATCGTAGCATCTTGCATAAAGGCAAATAAAGGCAATTGCTGGTAGGCTTGCTTTTTCTGTTCGATGAATTCCAGGATACTTTTCATTGAAACCTCTGAGAGAGCAGTTATGGAAGAGTTACACATTTTTTGAAAGGGACTTATACAGGAATGGCAATGGCAATGGTAATGGAATTAACATAGGCACCCGCGATCGGTAGTTCTCGTATATCTCACCATGCGCTTGGATCAAATCCCGTTCTTCAAACTGAATGGCAACCAGAATGTAAACCGTTGTGATTACAGCGAAAAATAAATGGGCAGCGGTCATTCTAGGAGTGGCCCAGAAGGCAAATAACCACCCGAGGTAAAGGGGATGGCGCACATATTGGTAAGGGCCAGGGGTTTTGAAGGCGATCGGGGTGTAGGGTTGGTTGCGTAAATACAAATAGACCTGCCGCAATCCAAAAAGGTCAAAGTGATTAATGACAAATGTGCTACCCAAAACGATTAACCAACCTAGGGCACAGAGTAGATTGAGAATGCCTTGCCCCGTGGGCTGGTTGACCTGCCAGACTAGTGGTCTGTCAATTTTGATTTTGTGCGTTAGTGATCTCCAGAATTCTTATGGAATAGTCGATTTGGAATAATGTCACTCACAATTTTAAACTTGACGCTCCACTAGCCCTCCCATCGGTCGCCATTGCCAAAATAAGACAAGTAACGCGACGCTCGACGCCAAAACATAGGTACTGCGCTCGATCGAGTCTGGAATCACCCGCCGCCACCGTTGCTTGAACCCAGGACGCGCCATCACACTATGCTGAACAGCAAACAGCCCCAATAGCAGAGAATTAACCAGAAGCGCTTCCATTAGCGATCCAGTCATCCCCGAATCCAACGCTTTTGGCACAATGAAATTGCCTACAAAACCGATCGCATACAAAAACGTGAATAGAAAGAGCACATAAACGATCGTGCCGTAAACAAAGGCAAGAACACGACCCATGATGACTAAAACCTCCACTGGGATGATTGTAAATAGCAACTTTGCAAATGAAGAATGACGAAGACAGGATCGCGTATTTATTGCCCCCCTTCATCGGGGTCATCCACTAAATTGATCTGAGATTCCTGGGAGAGCACCTTGATCGATCGGGTACCCGGTGCAAGTTTCCGAGTCCTACGAAATTCCGCCAATGAAGCAGCTTTTTCAGGTAAAGGAATAATCACCGTTTCAAAGCCGGGAAGACTTTGGCTAGGATAGATGTAATTCGGGTACAAAAACCAATATTCAGAATAGCGATCGGCCTTTGCGCTTCGAGCAGGGACATAGATCCGCCCCACTTCCTGCCCATTCTGAAAAATCCCCATAATTCCCTGTTCCATCTGGGCTGAAGCGGGTACAGAAAAGATTTGCATCAGAACCATGCAGACTAGTAAAACACAGGGGATGGGTAGAAATCTACGCTTGAGTTTCAAGGTGAAAGATTGCTTAAGTAAATGCATAAGGATACAACATTTTAGGAGTACAGGATAAAC
Organism: Alkalinema pantanalense CENA528; assembly: GCF_050753345.1. Classification (NCBI taxonomy): domain Bacteria; kingdom Bacillati; phylum Cyanobacteriota; class Cyanophyceae; order Leptolyngbyales; family Leptolyngbyaceae; genus Alkalinema; species Alkalinema pantanalense. The sequence goes on from NZ_JBLZFX010000033.1 coordinate 37,187, forward strand.
AGAGAACCAATGACGGTATGAATTGTGGAATGTATGAGTCAAAATTGACTGCTAGAAAACTATGGATTTTCACATTAAGCCCTAGTGATCTGGCAGCCAATCTACAAACATCACACGCACATCACACACATCACAAGAAGGAAAACGCTAGCGGCAACCGGGACAATCTTCGTAAAATGCTTTCACCATGGCGTCTAACTCTTTTCCATGGTTGACATATTCAGCCCACAGATCATCGTAACTCGTCACAAACGTCTGCCACTCACTCTTAACCGTATTCAGTTCAGAATCCGGACTGGAGCCAACATCCTTCAGCTTGGAACCTAAAACACCGATCGCCACCCGCGTGCGTTTCAGGTTTTCCACCACGGCATTCTTTTTAGGCCCCCAAGCCCAGCTCCGATCCTTCTCATGCAAGCGCTGTCCTGTGGCTTCTAATTTGTTTTGTACATAATCTAGATTGGCTCGCAGTTCATCGGTCAGATTGTAGGCATCTCTTAAGCGCTGGGCAGACACCGCATCCACTAACATAGGATAAAGTTTCTTGGCATTTTCCCAATTGGCTTTGCGCGACTCATCCAGTTGGGCATGGCTGGCGGGAACATGGGCCAGCAACATCGCCACAGACATGCCGATCGCAACCAAAGGGGACAGAGATTTCAGTTTCATGATGTTCTCCTAGCGAGGAATGAATTGTAAAAATAGACAAGGGAAATTGTTGGACTAGCAAAGTCATCAACCAGTACGGCAATCTAGCTGCACTACAGCAAAGACACCGTTCACGACTGCGATCGAGGCAATCTAGAGATCACCTGTTTGGCATTTCTGACAGATCTGAACACCTTTATCGGCATTAGCTGCAGCCTCTACGTGTTGTTTGTTACCTTCTTCCCAATAGGTAATCAACTGATTCGCGATCGCTTTGATGTCTGGATCGCTCTCGTTTTTAGCTTTGTCGATCGCATCTTGAAAGGCTTGCTTCACTGCAAGACGAGCGTTTTTACAGTTTGTGCCTTTAGTAATGCGGGTATCAATCTCTTTAAGGTCATTCTCTAGCCGACTGGTTTTATCCGCTAGAACATCGGACATCCGTTTAGTCGCATCATTGAGCTTATCAATTTTCTCCTGGATGCTCCGTTTCTCATCATCCGTCGCAGCTTTGGAGAGATCATTGTTTAAGCTTATCAACGTATTCTTGTTCTCATTAATCTTGCCTTGTAACCCGTTTATGTCTGCTCGAATCGATTTGGTTCCAAGGGAATCACAACTCCATTCCGTTTTGCACAAGTTGTTGACAATTTCTTGTTGTTCATTAGCAGTTCTGCGCAAATTCTCATAGGGAATGGATTCTATCCCTTTAGCATTAAGTGCTGCTTTCCAGTTGTCGAGGGATTGCGCCACGACGATGGTTGGAGAGACGGTACAAGCAGTTCCCACGATCGTGGCTAAAAGAAAGGCATAGCGTATCGATCGAAGGAAACGCACCTGTGGGAATAAATCATTCATTATTTTGACTCCCAGTTTAATAATCCGCTGGAATATAGGAGTTTAGATAGATAGCTTAGTTCAGTGAAGTGCAACGTTTCTTGCAAAGCCCTAGGAACCTGGCTCAACCTGTTATTCCTTTCCTCCAGACACCCATGCAATCTACTTTATTGATGAATCATTACAGACCTCAAACTCTGTATATTGCGTGAACTATTTATAGTTATAGAAACCTTTGCTCAAGTCCAGACCACTCTTATGGGTAGTCTTCAGGTCAACAGAAGAGTGCAGATGCAAACGATTCCTGGTCTTTCACAGAATTAAGTGAGATTTCTAGCAATTTCTACGCAGATTTTCAGAGAAGCATTGGTTTTAATGGCTTGTGGATCAATATGAGTATTGCTCGCCTGATATCCTGCATGAATTAATGCGTTGATTAACCGATCGCGAGCAGGAATATCCAACTTGCCGCGTCGCCCAATTTCGCCCAATGGAAAGTAATAGGGCGGGAGATTAGCCTCCGCTTGCATAATTTCCAGTAATGCCATGACCTTCAGCCAATGCCAGGTCTGCGCTAAATTTGCCATGGCTTGTACAAAGGCTCGATCGTGCAATGCCCCCACCCACAACGGCCCGGACACACTCATCGGCTGCGGCGGATGATGGTTTGCACAATGGGCACGACTGAGGTATCGCCAATCCAAGGTTTCATAGTGACCGCAATGGGAACAATAGCCCAGAAACCCATAGGATTTTGCTAAGTTCGATGTCTTAGGAAACACTCGAACCATAACGCGATAGGTTTGGCCAGAATACAGCGAAAATATGGGCTGAATACTGCAATGTTGTACAGCGGCTTGCTGGGCGATCGCACCTATCAAAATCCGCAATGCCTGTTCCTGGACTGAGGGATGCGATCTCGCATAGGCTCCATACAGTCGCAGACTTTCCTGGGGGAAGTGCCCAGAAACAATCCGGCCATCGGTACTGGTCAAGTACAGCAAACCACCATACTTCAATGCCTGCAGACTGGGGGCAAGTAAATCCGCCGGACTGCCAAAGCCATCAATGTCAATTAGGTCGTAGTAATCCCGATCGAGGGCACATTGCAAAAATACGCGATCGGCAGGTTCATGGGTGATGTGGTAGCGATCGGGCCCTAACACTGGTGCAAGGTTCTGTCGCAGCGTGTAATGCACCTCTGGATTCCCATCGTTGGCCCAGAGGTAGTCAGCCCCCGATTCTAAGGCGTAGCGCAGTATCCGTACCCCACAGCCCGTCATGGCATCTAATACCCGCAATTCCCCCGTTTGTTGCTTGTAAACGGCTGCAGCCAACACACCCAAATCCCGTGATCTTTGACTACTGGGGCGATAGAACGAGTGACCGATATTAAAGCTCGCTTTGCCTTCTTGTTGCATCATAGATCGTATTATGACGCAACCCTCTCCCAAAATTCCGCCCTCAAAACATTCTTGACAGACCTCTACCAAGAATGTAAAGCCCGTAACTGAGGCGTTTTCTTCATTTGGTGGTTTTCCATTCGTGTCAATACATCATCTAAAATCACAATCGCTTCCGCAATAAACGGGCCTTTATTTAACATGACACATTCCGCCCGTTCTGCCATTGCTGCGTCCGTCATTTCCCCACGGGAGGGCGCACCGTCTTTGACTAAACTCTCTAATACTTGAGTCGCCCAAATAACCGGGATATGAGCCGCTTCGCAAATCCAGAGAATTTCTTCCTGAATCTCGGCAAGGCGCTGATAGCCAATTTCAACAGCTAAATCCCCTCGGGCAATCATCACGCCAAAGGACTGTTTTCCTGCCGCATGAATCATAAGTTCCGGTAAATTGTGCACCGCGATCGCCGTCTCAATTTTAGCCACGATCGCGGGTCGCTGCGGTCGATCGCCCAGCCGCCGATCCAACTCCTGTTGCAGTAAATCAATATCTGCAGGTTGTTGAACAAAGGAATACCCAATCATATCCGCGTGGGTCGCCACAAAGTCTAAATCCTGCAAATCCTTAGGAGTCAAGGGGCTCAGCGGCAAGATGGTATTGGGGAAATTTAAGCCTTTTTCCGATCGCAGTTTTGCCCCCTTTGGTTTAGCATGAGTGACCTGTAGTAAAAGCCCGGATTGGCCATTTTCTAAGGGATAATTCGTTTCCACTACGCGAGTCCGAATTTTGCCATCGTCGATATAAACGGCTGTACCCACCGTCAGTAAATCTAAAATTTCTGGAACCGTACAACTAATTTGAAAGCGATCACTCGACAGGAGCGATTCGCCACCAGGCTTCTCAGCACCTATATTACCTTCTCGCGACAACACAATAAAATCCCCCGGAAACACTCGGTTACGATCGACTGGAGTCAGGACTTGGCCAGTCCGAATTTTTGGGCCACCTAAATCCATCATGACTTTACACATCGTTCCAGTTTCTTGTTCCGCCCGCTGTACATGGTCAATCATGGCCTGCCACAGATCAGCCGAGTCATGGGCACAGTTAATCCGCACACAGGTGGCTCCCCGGTAGACTATCTTCCGCACTAGGTCATAGTCGATCGCAGCTTCCGTTGGCAACGTCACCATAATCCGTACCCGTCTTTGGGAGCAGGGAGGGCCAAATAATTCGTTGGTACGTCGATGGAGCAAGCGATCGCCTTCAAAAAAGGAGTCCATCTCAGGATGCTTAATCGACTGAGCAGACTCCGGGTAACAAATGGCTTCTAATGTTGCAATCACGGCATCCAGATTGGGCCTGACGCGAGATTCAATGCGTCCTAAGGAGGATAAGCCCCAAGGCATGAGTGCTGTTTGTAAAGTTCGTAGGTCATATCGACGCAACGCTAGATACTCGGCTAAGTTTAGGGCACTGTCTAAAAACTCCGATCGTTGAATCTGCGATCGCCATTGGTTAAAAGTACATTGCCCTTCTTCAATAACCGCCTGACGCAGAGCCTTCAAAGTAAACAAGATTTCCTGGGGACTAGATAGATTGAGTACTCCAATCTTTTCTTCAATGCAATGCGCAATCATAGAAATTTCTCCTCAATGGGCGACTTCTGTTCAGTCACAGATATTTTTATGTTGAAAATTCTTGAATTCTCAAATTCTCAGAGTTCTATCAGTAGTGTTCCGTAACTATTCACCAAGATATTTTCAAGAAATCTCTCTACAATACAATCGGCGCTGACTCCAATGGATGATTGAATAACGAGCGCAGCGATCGTCGAAAGTCTAGGTTGAGATACTCTCGTTGTAGCGGTTGCCAATGGTACCAAAATTCTGTTTTTTCCTGTTGGATTATGTGCGCGATCGTCGGCAAGTCTTGCATCCAAGTTTCTCCTAATGTGGAGTTGAGAAACCCACAGAGAACCATCTGATCCTGAAGTGCGCCCAACCGATCTTGCATGGTTTTCCAGGCTTCAATTCGCTGCAGGTAAGTGGATTCATAAAAATCACTAAAAAACTCCGCCTGGTAGCGCACGCCTTTAATCACTTTCCGCAAGTCATGGAGTACAGTACTTCGTTGCTCGAGGTCACAGCGCAATGCTTCAATCTCTTCTAGGGGAATTAACTGGACTGCCCCTGCCTGCATCGTAGCCCCTACCAACCAGCCCGGGTGGAGCAACAATTGACACACCAACGGCAGCAGGAGATCCGGCAGGACTTGTACAACTGGTAAATGGCCCATTGGCGTATAGTTGGGCGTCTCAAGCCATTCCTGAATGGCTTGGCAGAGTGTCCGATAGCGATCGTCCTTAAGGATCGTTTTGAGCTCACGAAAACTTCTCCGTCGCCTTTGAGTTAAATGATGTAAAACTGGCTGGAATTTCGCGAGTTCCGCTGCTGGTAAAGCGGGTTGATAACGAGTCAGTAAGGTATCTTGCAAAACATCCAAATCCCGCGTTTTTCCGAGCCGTTTGGCAATCTTCCCGATCGATTGCTCACACACAACAGAGGGCAACACGATCGCAGAAGTAAACACCTTAATCGCTATTCTCAACCGACGCATTCCTACACGCATTTGGTGCAAAGGTTCAGAATCTTTATCCTTCAAAACTGCTTTTTCTTGATCCAAAAATCGATAGAAATTTTTTTGAATGATTTGGCACGCAAACTCTCCTAGGGCCATAGGGTGGGACAATGACTGCGATTTCATACGAATTCACCTCGCATGATTAGTTGTAATAGGTAACCAATCAGCTTAACAATTGGAATTTCACACTCCTATTGTCTCACGTCCCTTTTAGAAGAAGCATTTTGTAAGAAAAAATCAATTATTTAAATTACTTTGTTATATTTTATCGAATGATATTCGATTGGATTCCAGGATGATAGTTTGGGATAAATTAACATCATATTTAACATCCTTATTTTCACCCTATTTGCTTCTCTCTTAAACACTCTTTAAACTATTTTTAAATACACCTTAATTTCATTTAAGAAATAGCTTAACTCAATTGCCAAACAGTCTAATTTGATGATTAGAATTCGTTGGTATGTGTAAGGCATGAATCACAACGGAATAGATTTGCTAGAAGTGAAAGCGATGGTTTGCCATTTTCCAAGGAGTTCTAGCGTTGGAGTTCTAGCGTTCTAGTGTTCTAGGCTGCTTTACGGGGAGTTTCACCGGAGCTTGGCCGAGATGGATTTCCCTGAATGGATGTCCCTTCAGCCAAAGATTCGCCTAAGATAGAAACGATCGCCCCTCAGCGATCGCCCTATTCCTTTGCGCTAGAGTACCGATCCACCGTGGTTTCTCCGTCCTCCCGTCCCAATCCCCAAGATACCCACCTCAACCTTGCCCGTGCCAGTCTCCGGCAAACCGTCGTTACCTATTCCCAGCACCTGAGATCGGCGAAGAAGCGCATACCGAATCCAGGTCTGGAAACCCAGTTAGAAAGAGAACTAGCCCAACTGACTACCACGCTCAACAAAATTGATAATTACGTGGTACGAATTGCGGTTTTTGGGCTCGTCAGTCGAGGCAAATCGGCAGTGCTGAATGCACTTCTGGGGGAAAAAGTACTGGAAACTGGCCCCATTAACGGCGTCACCCAAAAGCCTCGGGTCATTGAATGGACACCGAAGGGGGGCTTTGTGCCTACGGAAAGTGCCTTAACAGCACAAAATACTAGCAAGGTGCAAATTGAACTGATTGATACACCGGGACTGGATGAGGTGGATGGCCAAACCCGCGCAGAGATGGCTCGAGATGTATCGCAGCAGGTGGATTTAATTCTTTTTATTGTGGCAGGGGATATTACGCGCACGGAATTCAAGGCTCTCTGTGATTTGCGTAAGGCCCAGAAACCATTACTGTTAGTGTTTAACAAAATTGATCTTTATCCCGATCGTCACCGTGGAGAAATCTACGAAAGTCTATTGGCGCTGGAGGGCTATGTGGGAGAGAGTCAGCAATTACGGCAATTGATTTCTCCTGAGGAAATCGTTCTGATTGCGGCTGATCCGGCTCCCATGCAAGTACGAGTCGAGCAGACCGATGGCAGTGTGAGCTATGAATGGGAAAAATTGCCACCTCAAATTGATGAATTGAAAATTAAAATTCTCACTTTATTAAATCGTGAAGGTCGATCGCTCTTGGCGTTGAATGCCCTCACCCAAGCGCGCGATGCAGAATTGCGCATGGCAGAACGGATTGTCAATGCCCGCAATGCCGAAGCGGAAACCTTAATTTGGAAATTTACCCGCTATAAAGCGATCGCGGTAGCCGCTAATCCAATTCCACTGCTGGATTGGCTAGGGGGAACCATTTCAGATGTAATTTTGATTCGGGAATTGGCAAACCTGTATGGCTTTCCCCTAACGCGCTACGAAGCCGGGAAACTATTAACCACGATCGTGGCCAGTTCTGGCGGTATGTTGCTCAGTGAGATTTGCAGTAGTATTTTTCTAGGGGCAGGTAAAACCGCCAGTGCTATTACTGCTGCGGAAAATCCACCGGGACTGGGAGCCTATGCAGGAGTTGCCGTTGCCCAAGCAGGAATTGCAGGATACGGAGCCTATGCTGTTGGACGTGCAGCCCAAGCCTATTTAGAACGGGGCTGCACCTGGGGCGATCGGGGAGCCAGTACCGTCATTCAGGAAATTCTCAATCAAGTGGAACCAAATACAATCATTTGGCGCATTCGACAAGAATTACTGTAGGGTTCTCCTACACCGTGCCTAGGTCATCATCGCTCTGCGATCGTATTATTCCGGGAGATTGTCGGGGTCAATTCCCTGCGATCGCAAGTAGGCTTCCAAACGGGCTCGGGCTTGTTGTTCTTGCATCACCCGTTGTTCTGCTTGTTCCTTGGCCTGCCGTTCTCGTTCCTTGGCCTGCCGTTCTTGTTCCTTGGCCTGCCGTTCAATTTCGGTTTCAGTCAGTAACCAATGACCTGCAGCATCACACCACCGTAACCAAGATTGCGGAATCCCGCGAAATGTCCCATGCCATAATCCCAGTCCTAGGCGAATTTCTGGTATGTAGATGAAGGGATTTTCAGGCGCGATCGCTTGTTCAGTGTAACGGCCATTCACTAACCGAAAATAGCGCAATTGATTGGTCTCTTGTTGGAAAACAATGTAGTTGGGAATTTGCAGGATTTGTTCATACACCGTGAACTTGCTCGGGGGTTTGCCCGGTTGTTGAGTCGGTAAGGGTCTAGCCGCAAATGGCCCTAAATCTTCTGCCTCCGTGCCAGGAGAGAGAAACTCAATCACCATCACCGGATTCACAGTCTCATCCCAGGTGACATAGCTAGAACGGGTGGTTTTACCCTGATACAGACGCGGCACACCAATCACAAGAAACCAATCTGGGCGCTTGTACCAGCCGGTATTACTGGGGTCGTAGTAGAGGTTGAGGTCAAAGGCGTAAAAGACTTCACTGGCAGCGTAATCCGTTAGACGTAACGTTTCGGCCAACAATTGCGGCTGTAGACCATGAAATTCGTCGGGCAATCCGGGCTCCAGAGGATCATCACTAGGGAGGTCATGCATGGTCGGCAAAGCATCCATGCAAGGCAGCACTTTGGTGGCAATCGGTTGCGTCATCGGCGAACTCTTCCTTAGCTGCGACACCCCAATTCTAGCACTGGGCAATGAATGTAGTCGATCGCCTAACCTAGCTCTGTCAAGCCAAAGTGAGCTAGGTGGATTCAACCCCGATGGTCATTCGCGGCTATTTCCGTTAAACGATCAGTCATCTTTCAAGGGCTACTATGAGATTAATTTTTCTAAAATAAATAGCAGTCATTCGATCGAAACATTTTTAACTGTTCTAGACGTTGATGAAAATAGTAATCATCTAAGCGGCAGTAATTATTCCATCGGGCATGGGTTAAACTGATCGCCCACGACCAAATAAAGGCCATTTGGGTCAGGCTACGGATGGCTTCCAGTTCAAATGGCTCTAAGGGCTGAACTGATTGGTAACCTGCTAAAAATGCTTGCCGAATCGATCGACTGGTTCCTGCGGTTAAAGCAGTTTTTAAAAACTTGGCAATTTCAAACGATCGCCAACTGTACCCACATTGGTCAAAGTCAAACAACGTCATTTGTGTATCTGACGTAAAATGGGCATTCCCGCTATGGGCATCGCCCCAGCACACAACCCAGTAGGGCGACTCCCTGGAATAATTCTGTAACTGCTGGTGGATCCGCGCTGATGCATCCAGTAAACAAGCGCGATCGTCCGCTGGCAAAAAGGGTTCAATGGCTGCAACAGAGTGATCCAGCAAATAGTTCAAATCCAAAACCTTGGGTTGCCCACTGGGCTGGAACGCTAAACTAGTGTGGTGTAATTTCGCGACCGTTGCCCCTAGGTTTTGGCCCTGAGTGGTATTTAAATCTCCGAGGGGAACCTGTCCCGGTGCATAGATGAAGAGTGATGCATAACGGGGGCCTTCCGGAGCCTGAATTTCCACTGATAACTGCCCCTCGATCGTCCGCAGAGGATAGGCAATGGGAAACCGTTGTCCATGGAGAAAGTCCAGAAACTCTAGCTCAAAATTAATTTCTGCTCGCGATCGCCAATGGTTATGGGATACCCGCAGCACATATTGACTATCCAGCGTTTCCACTACATAGATATCGCTTAAGCCTCGGTGCCAAAACTCACAACTCTGGATCGGCGCGATCGCATAGCGCGATAAAACCAGATCGGAGAGTGCATCACAGGCTAGCGTTGAATAGATAACCGGAAACACGGCAACAACCATAGATATTTCGTTAGAGAAGCAGGATAAATATTGTCTAGGGTCTGTAGTATGACTTTTTTAATTTAGGGAATTCAAGGAGAAATCAATAACTGGATATTATTGTTAGTGCTCTCTGATACGAAAAATGTGTCATAAGCAACGGTTTCAAAATTTTTCTGTTAAAAATATGACGATCGTGCATCAAAATCTTGCTATTTGCGACAATGCATTGATGGACTTAGTAGGTAATGATACTAATTTCACAATTCTGGATACATTCCTCGGATGAGTGACTGTAGAGCGACCCTAGACAAACTTCTGTTGTAATAAGGTATTGCAATAATCTGTATAGATGGAATCTGTAGGAATCTGCTAAGAAATAACATCCCCAATTCATCCACCCCCTCCTCTCCTATCCATCCCCTTGGAATTTTATTTGTACGCCGTTCCCTCACGCCTGAAAATCCCGAAAAATCCCTTGTTTCTATTCCAATTTTGACCTTAATTCCTTACGATTCATTTGTGGAGGAATTTTATCCTTCTAAATTTCTTGACAGACCCCTAGGCGGCTACCATGGCTTTGGCTCGATCGCGCTTGGCATCCCTGCCATTACATCAACAAATTTCTGAACAGCTGCGATCAGACATCGAAGCGGGGGTCTATCAACCCGGCGATCGACTGCCCAGCGAAGCCCAACTGATGACGCAATTTACCGTCAGCCGCATCACCATCCGACGGGCGATCGCCAACCTTGTGCAACAGGGCTTAGTTCAGTCCCAGCATGGCAAAGGCGTTTTTGTGTCTGCCCACGATCGAGCTATCTATTCCCTCTCCAGCCCCTTCGTCTGGTTCAACGAAGACATGGTTCGCCAAGGCTTAACTCCCTACATCCAGACCCTGGTATTTAAAGCCGTCCAGCCACCGGAAGCCGTGCGCCAAACCCTAGCCCTACCGCCGGACGGGACTCACGTTTACCTCCAGAAAAAGTTCCTCATGGTCAATCAAGTCGCCGCTGCCTTGGATATTACCTACCTCGTCCCGGATTTAGGCAAAACCTTCGCAGCGGAACTGAAGCGAAACATGACGTTTCCCGTCTTGGAACAGCACGGAATCAGCGTCGATCGCATCGATGCCTTGCTCTCTTGTCGTCAAGCGGATTCAGAAACTGCCACTGATTTGGGTTTACCCCTGGGCAGTCCTATCTTGGTTTATCACCACACAGCCTATAGCGGCGATCGCCCCATTCTCTATGGAGAAACGCTTTCCAGCGGCGATCGTCTCGCCTATTCTGTCACTTTAAAAAAATAAGCCCGACTTTCAGGATAGAGGCTTTACAGAGCATCCGTGGGGGGCAAACGCCGATCGCGCCACTGTTCTGTCAAAATGCCATGGCGCGGACTAAACAGCATCGCTAATAGGAAAAAGCTGGAAATCACCAACACGATCGCAGCACCGGACGGTAAGTTAAAGAAATAACTTAAGTACATGCCACTCACACTCGCAATCACTGCTAAAACCGCTCCAATCATCATCACTTGATGCAATCGAGGAGCCAACAGGTAAGCAGTCGCGCCTGGGGTAATAAGTAACGAAAGCACCAGCACGACTCCAACCGCTTTCATACTGGCTACGATCGTTAAAGCAATCAACACCATTAAGCCAAAATTCAACCACTGCACCGGGAGTCCTGTCGCTTGGGCTGAGAGTGGATCAAAAGTGTAGAATAATAATTCTTTGTAAAGCGCGATGACTAAAACGATCACAATCGCAGCAATGATTGCGGTATCTCGTACATCCTGATGGGTTACTTGAAGAATATTACCAAAGAGAAAGTGATTTAAGTCAATTTTATTATTCTTCTGAATAACTGTAATCAACGTAATACCCAACGCAAAAAAGGAAGACAGCACAATGCCCATAGCCGCATCTTCCTTAATCGGAGATCGGGTTCGAATCCAGGTGATTGCCACCGTACTGAGAATTCCAGCAATAAATGCACCGACAAATAAGTTAGTTCCCGTCAGAAACGCGATCGCTAATCCCGGTAGTACGGAATGGCTAATGGCATCGCCTAGGAGAGCCAACCGTTGTACCATCAGGTAACTGCCCACCAGCGCACAAATCACACCGACTAAAATCGCGACAATTAACGATCGCTGCATAAAGCTATATTGCAGCGGTTCTGCCAAGGCATTAAAGAAGTCCAACATCACACAGCACTCTAACAGGAAAACGCCACTACATTAGGCAGCTTGAGGTAACTGGAAAAAACTGCCATAGGCTTGGTGTAAATTCTCCGGCGTCATGACCGTCGCTCGATCGCCCTGGGCAATGAGACGCCGATTGAGTAACAGCAATTCATCAAACTGATTCAACGATGCCCCCAAATCATGGTGCACCACCAAAATCGTCTTGCCGTCTTGGGTCAATTCCCGCAGCAAATCAAAAATAATTGTCTGCGTTTTCTGGTCAACCCCCACAAACGGTTCATCTAGTAAAAATAAATCTGCCTGCTGTGTCATCGCCCGCGCCAGAAACACCCGCTGCTGCTGTCCGCCGGAAAGCTCCCCGATCGAACGATCGCGATAGTCCACCATACCCAGTCGTTCCAAGGCATCCAGGGCAATGCGGCGACTGGATGCACTAATCGGACTGAGCCACCCCGCCGATCGAATCCGCCCCATCAACACCACATCCCACACCGTCGCAGGATAGGCCCAATCAATCTGACTGCGTTGCGGCACATAGGCCACGCGATGGCGCTGCTGCTGAAACGGTTGACCATCGTAAAATACCTGACCGGAAACCGTGGGAATCAGCCCTAAAATGCCCTTCATCAGGGTACTTTTTCCGGCCCCATTGGCTCCCAGAATGCCCAGCATCTTACCCGCTTCCAGGCCAAAACTCACCTGTTCCAGAGCCACCACATTGCGGTAACGCACGGTCATATCGTCCACCCGCAGGATGGGTTTGAGCCGATCGTGATTTCGTTCCGCTCCTGTGGGATCAGCATAGCTCTGGGATTTTGTGGGCAAACCGACCAAAGGCCGTTGTCCAGGACGATGGGAATGGGAAGCCGAGGAACGGTTAGTAGTGGGGTGGAACCAGGGAAGAGACAGCATAGCGGTAAATGGGGATCGCAATGGTGAGGATGACCGATTGGGAGAAAAGCCCAGGGATTCCGATCGAGAAATCTAGGCTATTGACCCCAATCTAGAAAGTAAAAATGAAAGGATTATGAAAACCTAATTCCAATGTAGCGCAAAAAATGAAAGGATTATGAAAAGTCATCGTCAATGTTTTCCAAATCTCTGTTTTCCAAATCTCTGTTTTCCAGAATCTCTATGTCATCTCCTCTGCCTTCTCGGTTTCAGTCCTCCGTGCATCTTGCGCCAGGGATCGCACCAGGCTCTGCACGATCGCTCACTCTCCCATCTCACGCCCCACGATGGACCAGACGATCGCTGTTGGGTGTGATGGGTAGTCTCCTGGCAATCGGATTGGTAAGCTGTCGAATCACCGGATCCTCACCCCAGGAACCCCGTAAGCCCAGGGTGGTCGCGACCAGCACGATTTTGGCAGACTTGACCCACCGCATTGGCCAAGATGCAATTGACCTCCAAGGCATTCTGAAACCGGGGGACGATCCCCACACCTACGAGCCGATCCCCCGCGATACCGTAACCTTGGAAAAAGCTGATCTCGTGCTTTACAACGGCTATAACTTGGAGCCGGGATTGATTCGTCTGATGCAAGCCAATGCCCTGAAAGCTAAAAAAGTGCCCGTGGGGGAAGTGGTTACCCCCCTAAAACTAGATAAAGAAGGTGAACGGGTACCTGATCCCCACGTTTGGGGTAATGCTCAAAATGCCATGCGTATGGTCACCGTGATTCGTGATGAGTTAATCAAACTCCAACCACACAACCGCGATCGCTTTACCCAAAACGCCCAGGCTCTGCTGTCTGAACTGCAACGCCTCGATCGCTGGATCGCCGCCCAAATTCAAACGCTTCCCCCCGAAAAACGCAAACTGGTCACCACCCACGATGCCTTTCAGTACTACGCCCAAGCCTATGGATTAACCGTCGTCGGCACCTTGATCGGCATCAGCACCGAAGAACAACCTAGCGCCCAAACGGTCAAGCAATTGGTGCAAGCAATTCGATCGTCCGGTGTCCCAACCATTTTTGCGGAAACGGCCATTAATCCTGCGCTGATTGAAACCGTTGCAGAAGAAGCCAAGGTTCAATTAGCAGAGAAACCGTTGTTCGCAGATTCGATCGGCGTTCCAGGGGAAGCGGGCGATTCCTACGTGGACATGCTGGTTGTCAATACGCAACTTATTGTTCAAGGACTGGGAGGAACGGTGCAAGAATTTCCGCAAGATACTCCCAGAGATACACCCTAAGGTAGACTTCCTTGCATTTATAAAGGTGTTCTAATTTACTGTATTCCAAATGGATTGGGACAAGTTGCATTATTTGAACCCTTAGCAGTCCATGTCTTCACTAACCTTTGCTTCACTTAATAATCCTTTGCTTCATTGCTAGACTTTCCGATTCAATAACTATCATTTTGTTGTTGTCCTAGTGATTTCTCCCGGTTCTAAATTAACTTCTCACTACTTCTTGCTACAACATTGCCTGTTGTTGTGAGTAACATTGCCTGCAATTTATTGGATTTCATGCAGTCTCTAGGCGCAGTCTCTAGGCGCAGTCTCTAGGCTAAGCGTAGTCTATAAGTACCGTGGACAGTCAGCATAGTAGATGGCTTGGTAGACAGCTTGATTTGCGAACCATGAATAAATTGCATCTACTCTGGGAGTTCTGAACATGTTGATCTTGACCACAAAACAATTAGAAAGCCAAAAAATCCCCTATCGTGGTAAATCTCGACTCGAGTTTGGGGGCCAGGTGTTTCATCGCGGTGAAACTTTGTCAAGACGTGTGTACTCTGTTGCGATGAATCTCTGTCGCGAAAGTCAAGCTCAAGGGGTGGATTGCCTGCTGGTTGAGCATGAGGAACATGTCACCATTTGGCGCGAAGTAGACAGTCCCCGTAAGTCGGTGCCAGTAGATACCCGCCTGGATTCCTTTATTTTCAATGAGCCGGCTGATGCAAAAGCCGAAAATCCAAAACCTGTGAAGTGGTTCGCCAAACGATCGTAAATGATCGGGATCGGTCATCACGATCGGTCATCACGGTTTCATCCTCGGTTACCACTGACCTTTGCCATCTCTAGGACGCCCCTCACGCTCCCCACGCCTACGCTACACTGACCAATTTTGAAATCTTCCTAATGTTTAAATCGATTGCTTCTAGGATCCCTTTTCCTCTAAGGTGAAGAACGGAGAATTTTGCGAAGGATCTGCGAAGGACAATCATGGCAAGCTACCGCATTACGCTGCTTCCTGGAGACGGCATTGGCCCTGAAATTATGGCGATCGCGGTTCAGGTGCTAACGCGCATTGGTGAAAAGTTTAATATCACGTTTGAGTTTCAGGAAGCACTCGTCGGTGGAGCGGCCATTGATGCGACGGGCGAGCCATTGCCCGCTGCTACCCTGGAAACCTGTAAACAAAGCGATTCCGTCCTGCTAGCGGCGATCGGCGGCTACAAGTGGGATACCCTGCCCCGCCACCAGCGCCCAGAAACGGGACTTCTCGCCCTCCGAGCAGGATTGGGCCTGTTTGCCAACCTGCGTCCGGCCACGATTCTGCCCCAGTTGGTGGATGCATCCAGCCTCAAACGGGAGATCGTCGAGGGTGTGGACATCATGGTGGTGCGGGAACTGACGGGCGGCATTTACTTTGGGCAACCGCGCGGCGTCGTAGAAACTGAAACAGGCGAAAAGCGCGGGTTTAACACCATGGTCTATAGCGAATCGGAAATCGATCGCATCGGTCGCGTGGCCTTTGAAGCGGCCCAGAAACGCCGCAAAAAATTATGTTCCGTAGACAAGGCTAACGTGCTGGAGGTGTCGCAACTGTGGCGCGATCGCATCACAGCCCTGGCAGCGGACTACCCCGACGTGGAACTGACCCACATGTACGTGGACAATGCCGCCATGCAGTTGGTGCGCAATCCCAAGCAATTTGACACGATCGTCACGGGCAACCTATTTGGCGACATTCTCTCCGATGCGGCAGCCATGCTGACGGGCAGTATTGGCATGTTGCCCTCCGCTAGCTTGAGTTCTGCGCGACCGGGATTGTATGAACCCGTCCATGGCTCGGCTCCCGACATTGCCGGACAGGACAAGGCCAATCCCCTGGCTCAGGTGCTCAGTGCGGCGATGATGTTGCGCTATGACCTGAATGAAGCGGCAGCGGCAGAAGCGATCGAACAAGCGGTAGTGACTGTCCTCGACCAAGGCTATCGCACCGGAGACATCATGTCTGAAGGAATGATTGCGGTCGGCTGTAAAGGCATGGGTGAAGCCCTCCTCGCCGCGATCGGGTAGTTCCCCATCGCGATCGGGGATTGCGGGGAAGTGAGAGTTTATCGATCGGAACCGATGTGAGTCGATCAATAGGTTGATCAATAGATCGGATATTGCTGAAATACTCCGTAAATGCCACCGAAACATGGTCGCGACACTGTGTTAAATCGTCTGCATAAGCTGTGTTGTATCCGTAGATATACAGGGGTGGTTACTCTGTGACCGTTTGTTCACGCTATTCACCCCTGAAAATCATGAAGATTCACAACATCAAAGGATTACTTTTGGTGACAGCCATTGTCGCTTGTGGGGTTGCCGTGGCACCCTCAGCCCAAGCTGCCGATCTACCCACAATTACCGTGGTGGGCCAACGCCCTAACACGATCACCCTGGACAGGCTAAGGGAGTTGCTGAACCCATTTTCTTGGGGATCCTCAGATTTTGGGGATAGCATACAGGAGCCCGGTGGAGAAGGGACGGCTTCAGAGCCAACGGTGGTGAGTCTACTGATTACGAATGACATGTTGAATGGGTGTGCTGCTTCTCCCCAAACCCGAGCCCAAGCAGTTTCGACGGCATTGTCTGCTGATGTAAAGTACAACCCCAACACGGCCCTTGTTTTGGGAACTGTTGTCGATGTCAGCTTTGGGGTCAATGCCTACGGCGGGCGGGCCGTTGAACAATTTACGATCGTCGCGATCGCCAATAATGTGGTTACTGTAAGCGCAGTACCTGGATCCTATTCCTGCAACTAGAGCATTAACCCTTAAGCATTAACCCTTAGGAAGAGGGGAAGGTCATCTCCTCTTCCCTAAAACAGCCTGCACCTAGCAATCTGGAAATCCTGACAAACCCTAGGCCCCGATCGCGAACTCGCAAACCAGGGCTGACTCGTAAACAATCACGAACAATGCCTAGCCGCTCCACTCGAAACAGGGGATAATCAGACCCAACTAATGTGTTCTTTGGGATACGGTAACGCTTCAAGTCCCGTGCATATGAATCGATTTTGGCTAGACCCCTATCTGTGGATCCACCTATCTGGAATTGTTGTGGTTCCGATCGCGCTTTTAGGCTGCTGGATTGCTTTAACGGCTGCACCGCCCAGCTTTTCTTCGATCGTAGAATTCCTGCTGATTTTTCTGATCGGCGTTCTGCCCATTCTTTGGATGCAATGGCAAAAGCCGTTTTATATTTACAGCATCTTAGTGATTGCAATCAATCCTGATGACCTCACCCCCAATCAACAGAAGATTTTGACCCTGTTTGAAAACTGCCGCAATCCACTGCTGTTGATGCTAGGCGCGATCGGTCTAGGCGTTCTATTGTGGCAGATACAGGCTGGGGCACAACTGGTCCCGCCGATCGTGCCGTTACCTCAAATTTTTCGATTACCCGCTGCCGCGATCGCCTTTTTTATGGCGACCCTGTTTTTAGAAGTTCCGCTCAGTGTTCTACGAGTCATGCTGGCAGGAGAAGATACATTTCTCAATGCACAGCCCCTCGCAATACACACTATCAGGCAGAAATTTACCATTGTGGGCCTAAAAGTTAATAAAATTCTTCCCACGACATCAGCGTAAAACGCTAGGATCATAGAGAAGTTTGTCTACAAAATGTTGTTCAGAATACAGCCATTTGGTAGGTTTTAGCCGATCTTGAAGAAAGGTTAAACAAGATTTGCAGTCATCACGAGTTTGTTTAGTAGCTGACCTTGACTAGTAGCTGACCTTAGCCAATTAGATTCTTCAATTTCATTGACCGATCGCGTTTCCATCAGATTCTTCCGTCAGACGCTTGTAGGTTCTCCCGTTCGCTGTCTTCCTCACGATTTATTTAAGGTATTTATGGCTAGTTCTCCCATGTCCAACCCAGATAAAGATCTCTCTGACGCGAAAGTTTGGGATAGCCTCAAACGCGCGATCGCGGATAGTTCCGGCTTTCAACGTTGGCGGATCGATCGCAGCCAAGACCAACGCTTGCAATCCGTGAGTTTAGATTTTCTCGTCCATATGTATTTAAGAGAAACGTTGGAAACGCTGGCTTATTAGTCCAATTCAAACCTATTTTGGCAAAATCCAGCAATTGGACAACAGTAACATCAATTTCTGAGCCCCTAAGGTTATTTATACCTTGGGGGCTCAGCATGATCAGGCCACCCTTTGCAGAAACCATTTGGATCGTCTCCCGATTGCGCTATGATCCCTAAGCTATCCTCTCCTAGGTTTGTAGGGCTGTAATGTATCAATTTAACAGCGCTTTCACCCTGTTTCTCAGCTTGATCGTAGAGGCTATGCCTTTCCTGTTACTGGGGGTTCTCTTCTCAGGATTGCTCCAATTTTTTGTCAGCGAACGAAGATTGGTAGCCTTACTGCCCAAAAATGCGTTCCTGGGATCCTTGGCAGGCAGTTGCATCGGTTTTTTGTTTCCCGTCTGTGAGTGTGGCAACATTCCCGTCGCACGGCGACTCTTGATGCAAGGCGCACCCGCTTCTGTCGCGATCGGATTTCTCCTAGCCGCTCCGGTGATCAACCCCATTGTGATTTGGGCAACTTGGGTGGCCTTTCGAGATCAACCGGAGGTCGTGTTTCTGCGGGTGGGATTATCCCTGGCGATCGCGACGCTATTAGGCTGGATCTTCAGTATTCAAAAAGATCTGCGGCCTTTTTTGCGCCCTGTCATTGCCGCTGCCATCACCGCCCGTCAGGAACGCCGTACCCAGGAACCGCCCTCTACGCCAAGCTGGAAAATCCTGGAAACCAACAAACCTCAAACCACCAGTCCGCTGTTAGGGTCTGGGATGTTTCTGCTCGGCCAATCCAACCAGCCGTTACCCACCGGAGACGCGATCGCCCTTCAAGCTGCCTTCACCGATGTTGTTAAGCAACCCTTGTCTCTGCGGCTGCGGCTGTTGGTTGAGGGAATAGCGCAAGAATTGCGGGAACTGGCGGGAGTGTTGATTTTTGGTAGTGCGGTGGCAGCGCTGTTGCAAACCTTTGTACCCCGCGAATGGGTTTTGAGCTTAGGACAAGATCCCGTTACTTCCGTCCTCGCCATGATGTTGCTGGCGGCGTTGGTGTCGATCTGTTCCACCGTAGATTCGTTTTTTGCGCTCTCCTTTTCTTCCTCGTTTACGACGGGTTCTCTCATTTCCTTCCTCGTCTTTGGCCCCATGATTGATCTGAAAGGGGTGGGGCTGATGTTGACCATGTTCAAACCGAGGGCGATCGTTTACCTGTTTGCGATCGCAGCCCAGTTAACCTTTATTTCCGGCATGGTTCTAAACTTCTACTTTGGATAGGTTTTGATCGTGAAGTTGAGGAGTATTACCCATGCTGAATCCGCCTGTGCCCATTCCAGAAACCCTATGGGGCGATCGCTGGCGATTTGCCAGTATCTTGGCTGGAGATTTTTGGGATCTATTCCTCGATCGGCCCATTCCGCTCTCTTTTTTGCCGGAAATCCACGCCCCGTTACGGGTAGGGCTAGCCTCTAGCCAACCATTGCCCGGTGTGGTGATTAACGGGGGGCGCAAGTCGATGCCCTTGGCACGCTGGTTAGCGGGGGTGGAACCGATCGCAGTCAACTACGTGGCGGGGGAACTGGATGGCGTGATTTTGCGGGCGGGGGAACGCGATCGGCATATTCTCACCACGGTGGCCGATCCAGAGGTGCGATCGGCGGGGGAAACGTTCATGGAACGGAAGCAGGCGGCTGAGGGCTTACATTTCCTGCTGATCCAACCCGATGATAGCGGTATGACCTACACCGGGGTTTGGCTCCTGCGCGATCCGGTAGAATCCTAGGTGCAAAATTCAGACTTGCCCTAGAACCCTGCAACCTGTACCCTAGACGCTGTTCGATTTGCGCGCGCTGGCAACTTTTTCACTCAGACACACCAAAACTTAGTCCCACTGAAACGTAGACCCAATCAACTGGTGATTGCAAGCCATAACGATCCCCCTAAATCCCCCTTAATAAGGGGGACTTTGAAAGAATTTGACTGAATTCCCCCCTTTTTTCTGGCGCAGCGGCGCGTAGCGCGGGGGCTAGTGGGGATCGGATCTGTAGCATTCATTAATCAATTTGGTTATCAGTCACACCGAAACTTAGTCCCACTGAACCTTAAACCCATGGCACAGGATATCAAAATTGGCATTATCGGCGGCAGCGGCCTCTACAAAATGGACGCGCTCAAAGATGTGGAAGAAGTCACGGTGGAAACCCCCTTTGGTGCACCCTCCGATGCGCTGATTGTGGGCACCTTGGAAGGAACCCGCGTCGCATTCCTGGCTCGCCATGGCCGCAACCATACGCTCTTGCCAACGGAACTACCCTTCCGCGCCAACATCTACGCCATGAAAAGCCTCGGGGTGGAATACATCATCTCGGCCTCGGCGGTGGGTTCCCTCAAGGAAGCGGCCAAACCCTTGGACATGGTGATTCCCGATCAATTTATCGATCGCACCCGTAACCGCGTATCTACCTTCTTCGGCGAAGGCATTGTCGCCCACATCACCTTTGGCGATCCCGTTTGTCCTAAACTGGCGAACTTGCTGGCGGATGCAGCGGAAAGCCTGACGATCGAAGGCATCGATATCCATCGGGGCGGCACCTACGTCTGCATGGAAGGCCCTGCATTTTCGACCAAGGCGGAGTCGAACCTGTACCGCAGTTGGGGTGCAACGATTATCGGCATGACAAATTTGCAGGAAGCAAAACTAGCGCGGGAAGCCGAAATCGCCTATGCCACCCTAGCGCTGGTAACGGACTACGACTGCTGGCACCCCGACCACGACAGCGTGACCGTGGACATGGTGGTCGCCAATTTGCATAAAAATGCCACCAACGCCCAAGCGGTCATCAAAGAAGTGGTGCGGCGCTTAAGTGCGGATTTGTTTGAATCGGAAGCCCATTCCGCCTTAAAATACGCCGTCCTCACCCCCATGGACAAGGTACCCGCCGCCACCAAGGAAAAGCTAGCACTCTTGCTGCAAAAGTACACTTAGAGATTTGCCGAAAAAGAACATCCCCGGTTCACCCTCCTACCCTCTTACTCTCCTACCCTCCTACCCTTCCCCTCAGCAATCAACCTGCCTTCATCTCACCCCGATCGCCCCCCAGGTGTTTTCACGAGAGCTTTAGGGGTGGGGTAAGACTCTGGTAGGATCAAAGCTTGCAATGAGTTGAAATCCCTAGAGAACCCATGGCCAAGTATCACCGTCCAGACAGCATTGCTCCCCACGGTGGGGAACTGATTAACCGCATCGCCACTGAAGCCCAAAAAGCAGAATTTCTCAGCAAAGCAGACTTTCTGCCCCGGATCACCTTGGATGAGCGGGCCATTTCTGACCTGCACATGATCGCGATCGGTGGTTTCAGTCCGTTGACCGGATTTATGAACCAAAAGGACTATGACAGTGTGGTGGTGGATATGCACCTCACCAATGGTCTGCCTTGGTCGATTCCGATTACGCTGTCTGTGACGGAAGAGGTAGCAGCCCCTTTGGAAGAAGGCAGCTATGTGCGTTTGGATGATGCCTCCGGACGCTACATCGGGGTGCTGCAACTGACGGAAAAATACACCTACGACAAGCAGAAGGAAGCCATCAACGTCTATCGCACCGATGATGAAAAGCATCCCGGTGTGGCGGTAGTGTATCAACAGGGCAATGTCAACTTGGCAGGCCCCATTTGGCTGCTAGAACGGGATGACCATCCCCTGTTCCCGAAATACCAATTAGATCCGGCTGTGTCTCGTCAGGCGTTTTTGGATAAGGGCTGGCATACGATCGTCGGCTTCCAAACCCGCAACCCCGTACACCGCGCCCATGAGTACATTCAGAAGTGCGCCATGGAAATCGTGGATGGGTTATTCCTGCATCCGCTCGTGGGTGCCACGAAGGAAGATGACATCCCCGCAGACATCCGCATGCGCTGCTATGAAATCCTGATCGAAAACTACTATCCCAAAGATCGGGTGATTTTAGGGATTAACCCTTCAGCCATGCGCTATGCGGGACCCCGTGAGGCGATTTTCCACGCGCTCATCCGCAAGAACTATGGTTGCACCCACTTCATCGTCGGTCGTGATCACGCGGGTGTGGGCGACTACTACGGCACCTTCGATGCTCAATACATTTTTGATGAGTTCGATCCTGCGTTGATCGGCATTGTGCCCCTGAAGTTTGAACACGCCTTCTACTGCACCGTGACGAACACCATGGCGACAGTAAAAACCAGCCCCAGCACCCCAGAGCAACGGGTTCACCTATCTGGAACCAAGGTGCGGGAAATGCTGCGTCGTGGCGAATTGCCGCCGCCGGAGTTCTCCCGTCCCCTCGTTGCAGCAGAACTAGCTAAGGCAATGAAAGTGCAGGGATAGGCAGATTGTCCCACGATCGACGTAATCGATTAACTGACGATCGAGTCACCCATTGATTCAACCATAGGAAATTGATTCAACCATAGGAAAAGGGAGCAGCAAAACTGTTCCCTTTTTTGCATCGAGGCAAGTTGAATTGACAACCGATTAGCGATCGTTCAATACCATGCTCAATACACAGCATTGCTCAATACACAGCATTACCCAATGCCATGACTCGATTGATGCGATGACTAGGCTTTGACAGCAAACTTCGCTTCCGGTTTAGCCATCTGTTCCCGGTAGTGGGAATTAATCCAACAAGCAGGAAGCGCTTCACCCGATGGGAAAACCATTTCCGCCTTCAAGAACGGGAACGGATCTTGCATTTCTTCTCCAGCATGCCGTTGCCCAGTAATTTCCGGTTGGAATGGATCGAAGAGGTCGGGAAGGGTCAGCACTTCAACAAGCGTACCTGTCGGTTTATGCATCAAGAACATAGGAACCTCCGAGGTTTACACAGGATCTACTTACATCCTAAAACACCCACCAAAAGCCGACCTAGTCCGCAATAGATCGCAATGTTCTAGGCTGCTCTAGAAGCACGATCGAGTCGGCAATCCCATTCTTTAATCAATTAGTGAATGAATCAAAAAAATATTCAATACATAAAATGGAGTAAAGAATAACTATTCTCAGATTAACAACAAGATAGTCAATAGACGTGTTGGGAAATAATGGATAATGTGAAGCAGTAGCCCAGAGCCTTCTCATGCTGAATCT